>JAKPOE010000346.1 GCA_029548025.1 Spirochaetota bacterium | reverse complement strand
GGTGGATGGAAATCCATCCACCTTTTTATCATCTATGTTACTTTCTCAATGCTACATTCAATGTATAGTCACTACCTTTGAAATAACTTAGTGAAAACTGAGCAGCTATTTCAGGATCGTAATATTTACAGCTAAATATATCAATATAAGCTGTATTGGTAAGATTTGCAAAGTGTCCTGATATCATTGATGTTTCTATAAGCTGTACCATTGAAAATCCAGCAACACGCTCATCTTCACCAAAATTAACAACTTGAGTTTCTCCAAATCGTTTCATTTCAATAAGGTTACATAACTGAATAGCATACTGCCGTATCATCTCCGCATCACGAATAATATGCGGATCACATTTATGGATATCGACACTACAATATAATCCCCATGCACCTAATTGTTCAAATTGATTATTGGTCGGAATTTTTATTTGAATCTCGCTATTCAATGTAGTTAACATTTTCTACCTCCCGAATTACTGGAATACATTTAACCTTACTATCGTTCATCACACCTCTACGCATCTCATACAGAACACAGCGATCTGCTTCCAGTTTTTCAGTGATATAATCGATAGCATTTTTATAGTCATGATCTCCGCAGGTGAAGACGTCAACAGCAGCATACCCATACTCCGGCCATGTGTGGATTGTGATATGCGACTCGGCTATGACGATTACTCCGCTAATACCGTAAGGAGAAAACTTATGAAAAAATGGTTGGATGATAGTGGCTTTAGAGAGTTCGGCTGCGGCCGTCAATACCTCCTCAACCTTTTTCAAATTGTTGATGTGGAACGCGTTGCAGTTGAAGAGCTCCGCAATAATGTGTGTACCTAAACCCTCCATGGGCAACCACCTCATAATTATAAAATCACCTACACTACGGTGAGTGTATGCATTAAGAATGGTTTTTAAGGTTAACTTAAATTCGCCACCCTGGGGATTGTGTTCCTTTGGGTTCTTTGCGCTTTACCTTACATGATATGCTAAAATCTTCTTCAGATTTTAGCTAAAAATAATATCACCCCCTCTGCTCAAACAGAACATTGTCAGTATTATATCACCTTCAAAAATTTCAACAATAATATTGCAACATTCAAAAAAAATTTAATAAAAATTAATAATAAAGTATAAGGTTTAATAAAGAATTTGAAAAATGATTGACTACAATGTATATTATAAATAGATTGTCACATCATGTTAAATGACCGCGCGGTGGAGCAGCTGGTAGCTCGTTGGGCTCATAACCCAAAGGTCGCAGGTTCAAATCCTGCCCGCGCTAATAAGGCGGAGTAGCTCAGTAGGTTAGAGCACACGGCTCATATCCGTGGTGTGGGGGGTTCGAGTCCCTCCTCCGCTAATCTTCTTTAGTGTAATTTCTTTTACAAACATCACATAATCCATGCGATGTTTTTTTGTTTGCATATTCATTAAAATATTTGTCCAGTGGAATCCATTCACCATTAATAAAAATTTTGTGACAACGAGCACATACATAGATATATGACTCTAACTTTCCCATTGAAAGATTAATTTTTATTGTTTCATATAATAAAATGCCAAAAAGTATTGTTATAACAACCGTTTCCATTAAGCATTCCACAAAATTTATTGGCGTGGGCTCTTCATTAAAAATAATATATGGCAAATCAAGTATCTCTTCAAACCAAAAAAACATAACCAGTAACAAAAAGACAATGAATTCAATTATAACTATTTTTTTTAATGTGTATTTATTTTTCATAATACTATTTTACCTCATCAATTTTTGTAACCATGGTTGTGACAATGATATTGCCGACTCAGGACATATCTCCATACAACAATAGCATCGTATGCATTTTGAATAATTATAATTGGGAATTGTTTCTCCATCTTTTGCAATACTGATTGCTTTAGCAGGGCATATCTGTTTACATTGATAACACAGAGTGCATTTATTATCATCAGGTAATGGCTTAGCAATAATCAAATTTTTCAATAATCTATTTACAATTGAGATAGATAGTATTGATTGTGAACCTGATTCTTTTGGAGGTATGCAGTTGTAGTTATTTTCAATAGCTGCATCTTTGACTATGGTAATTGCATCACTCACAGCACATATATTCCTCTTCATACCCATTGTAATGGTAGGAATTTCATCAATAGTAAAACCAGCAATCTTTGAAAGTGCATAATCAACGGCTATAGCATTATATGATGCTCCAATGATTCCCATAAATTTTGGGTTACCTTTAAGCCCCGGACCATCTCCTTCCAGAATGGTAATTGCATCAACAATATGTATGATAGTTTTTGGCAATGAACTATCAGTAATATATGCTTCATATAAATCCAACAACATCTCGGAAAATTCGGATTTTGTTTTTGCCTTAATATGCCATTGGGATTTTTTCATACCATGGATTGTTCCAAAAAGATTTTTCACAGCGCATGTAATATAGGTTAACGCATGAGTCTTAAATTTGGGAAGATTGATGATGATATCACATTCTGTAAATATTTTTGGAACTTCAAAATATTTAAAATGCCGTGCATTTTCATTATGTATGATAATATAATCTGAAGTATCAGCAACCTGAATCTCCTCATCAGCAACTATCGCGTCATAACCTGCTTTTTTCATCACACGCTGCAATGAATGTACGGCTGGTGACTCAACAAGGATGGGTATTCCACCGTGTTGTTTAATAACATGAACTATCGCCCTGAAAAATAAAGGATGCGTAACAACTGCTGCTTCAGGTGCAGTTGATGTTAAAAGATTTGGCTTGATAGCAACCTTTGCATTATAAAACCGTGAAAAATCAAAATGCAATGCATTCAATGCACTGGTAATTTGTTTTGTAACAATATCATCCTTATAGGTTTTACATTCTTTTAAAATAACTTCCATATTTCTTCCTTATGAATACACTATACGATATACAACTGTTAACGGACAATTTCAATATTTAACGCATGTAGTACTATAATTTTCTGAGCAACTATATTGGTAATAATTCCTTCAACATTAGCTATTGTGCCATTGGTTATACTGTTATCAGCAGTAGATGAAAAAACTTCAACCACACCATCAAATCTGTCATTTTCATAATTTATTAATAATTGAAATGTATGATTCCTGCCTTGTTTTTTATAATTTGCTACTTTACCACGCCATTTAACATTTATCCCCTTATATAGATACGGTTTCTTTATAACATCATTATACAAGTAACCTGAAACTGTCCTTTCTCTATTTCTAATGATGAAATCCTTTAAAAATGCAACACGTTGTTTAACCTTCATCTGAACATTACTTGCATCTATTTTATTCAGAATAATCATTGCGTCATTTTCTTTACCTTCTTTGATCAGCCACTTAGCATGATTAAAATCACGTATACACTCTTCTCCGGAAGTATAAAATTCAGGTGTTTTAAATTTTTGTATGGTATCTATAACATCATAATGCATACCATCAAGTGTTATGTTTGATAGTTCATGTATATCTGACCGTGTTTCAGTAAAAAGTAACGAAATTTTTTGGGTTATAAGTTTTGCCAGCGGTGATGAGAAAAAAATAATTCCTGCAATGATTATAGCTATAATGCTAAAAAGCAGTACACATTTCATTACTGGAAATCTTGCACGCCCAGAATGCTGGTGTTTGTGCATTGCATGTTTTTTTGGTGGTTGTATGGTGATAAAATCTTTAATCCTAGCTTGCTTTTGAAATTTTTCAAAATTATCAGTTTCATGTACGGTTTTAATAATCTTTGTAATTTTTTTATTGTTGGGCGATAGTTTAATGATATCTACATATCCGCTACAGGCATCATCTTTTGTTTTTGCAGCTTTCAATATAAGAAATGCCTTAATCTCTAAAAGAGGAATATAGTTTTGATGTTGTCGGAGTGCTTTCCGTAATGTTGCTTCGGCTTGCACCAGTTTATCTGTTAATAGATATGCTATTACAAGCAAAAAAAAATCATAGGGATCATTTGAGATAGCAATATTTTTTTCTAATAGTTGTATAACAACGGAAGTTTCCCCTTTTTTAAATGCTTTATATGCTTCTTTCGTTATTATATTTGATTTCACATTGTAGTTCTTAATAATAAATTTTTATAGAGTATAACTATTTATGCTACAATAGTTATCTTTTAACCCTTTCCACATACTCACCTTTTCGTGTATCAACTTTAATAGTATCGCCTTCATTTACAAATATTGGAACCTGTATAGTTGCCCCTGTCTCAACAGTTATCGGTTTCAACACATTGGTTGCAGTATCACCTTTTACCCCGGGTTCAGCATAAGTCACTTTTAAAACTACAAATATTGGCGGTTCAATTGACAATATGGCATCATTATGCATCGTTGCTTCAACATTATCTCCTTCTTTAATATAATTAAGCAGGTTCCCTGCCTTCTTTTTATCAATACTTAACTGATCATATGTTTCCGTGTCCATAAAAATCAGCGCATCACCTTCATCATATAAAAACTGTAAAGTCTTTTTCTCTATTCTTACATCTTCAACCTTTTCGCCACCTTTAAACTTCTTATCAACAATAGTACCTTTTGTAATGGATTTCAACTTTGTTTGTACAAACGCACCGCCACGACCCAATTTTACATGCTGATAATCAACAACAGAATATAAATCACCATCAACTTTGATTACTGTTCCGTTTCGTAAATCATTACTTGTTATCATTACAACTCCTCCGAAAATAGAATTACACCTCAATGTCATTCCGGACCTGTTCAGGAATCCCAATAGGTATCGTTATATCCTGAAATCAGTCCATGATATGATTCAGTATGACTGCCAACAAATATTTTCATCCCTTATTCCCGCCCATCAACAACTCATTCACTATGTTTACATTTGCGTATGCTTTTTACCACAAAAAATAATTATACAAAACACTGCTATGCACCATATTAAAGAACTATTATATCTTTTGGGCTCTTTGTTAATACCTCATATCCATTGTTTGTTATTAAAACCATGTCTTCAATACGTACTCCACCACGTTTTGGTAAATAGATACCAGGCTCGATGGTTATCACCATCCCCTTTTTTAATTTGATCATGCCATTTTGCTTAATGGCCGGAATCTCATGAACATCCATTCCTACTCCATGACCAAGTGAATGCCCAAACTTATCTGCATATCCATGAGCAGCTATAAAATCCCGTGCAATACTGTCAAGTTTATTTGTAGTCATTCCTGGTTTTACTGCTGCAATGGCATTCTCTTGAGCTTTTTTTACTATTACGTAAATATTTTTTATATCTTCTGAAGCACTATGAACAAAAACCGTCCGTGTAATATCAGAACAATATCCATTGTAAATACATCCCATATCAATAAGGACGGGATCACCTTCTTTAATTATTTTTACATCAGTCTTATAATGAGGCATTGAAGAACCATTACCAGATGCTACAATAGTTGCAAATGATGTTCCTAAACAACCATTTTTTTTATAAAAATATTCTATCTCTGCTGCAACATCCCATTCAGTAATTCCAGGTTTAAGTATATTTAAAATATGATTAAAACATAAATCAGTAAGTTTTGCAGCTTGCTTTATAATTTCAATCTCTTCCTCTTCTTTTATAACACGCAATTCATTGATACTATCTCCACCATATTCTAGTGCAATCCCTCTGCAATGTTCTTTCATTGCCTTATATTGCGATAAAGAAATAGCATGTTCTTCCAAAAAGAGCTTTTTAACGCTTTTCTTTTTTAACAATGCCGATAGTGTTTGATTTATATCTTTTTCCTGTAACACAAAGCGCACGTTTTGAGGCAAAATCGAAATAGCATATTCTTCATATCTCGAATCAGATATAAAAACAGTTTCATCAGGAAAAAAAATTAAATATCCGTAACTCCCATCAAATCCAGTGCAGTATTTGATATTGATAAGACTACTTACCAGATAAGGAAAACAGTCATTGTTTTTTAATTTGTTTCTTATCTTTTTTATTCTGGACAGATAGTTCATACTATTAACATTATTTTTGAATATTGTTTAGATAATATACCAGTGCTTCTATTCCCAATATATATGAGTAATAACCAAATCCGCATATCTGCCCAATGCAAACAGGTGCTATGTACGAATGTTTTCGGAAATGTTCCCGTGCATGTATATTTGATAGATGAACCTCTATGACCGGTGTATTACATCCGGCTATACAATCACGAATTGCAACGGATGTATGCGTATACCCACCTGGATTTATCATAATGCCATCACAATTTTTATTTCTTTGAATATAATCTATAATTTCACCTTCACTGTTTGTCTGAAAACAATGTATGGTTATATTATGCGACTTTGCATATTCAATAATTTTATTATTGATTTCATCAAGTGTAAAAACACCATATATACCAGGCTCTCTTGTCCCAAGCATATTTAAGTTTGGACCATGAACTACATGGAAAGTGTATTGTTTCATATATTCCTCGTAGAAACGCAAATCATGCAAATTATACATATACTATCATTATCGAACACACATCAAAAACCATAATGTTTAATAAGATGAGTTGCCTTTATTTTTGCAAGAATATTTCCCTCATTATTAACTATCTCATAAAGAATAGTCTTTGACTCATCTTTTTTCCCTGTTTCAAAAAGAAGCATTGATACATAAATCTTAGCATTATAATAGTTTATATCATCCTGTTCAGCTTTTTCAAAATAGCGATCAAAATTTCTTTTTGCGGTAACAAAATTCTTTTGTATCGCAAAATAAATGATCCCTAGATAATATCGTGAAGATATACCATATTCATCCTGAAAGCGTGAAGCAATAGTAAAATAATTAATAGCCTGATTATAATTATTATTAATATAATGTATCAAACCATAATAATAATTAGAAACTGAAATAAGTTTTTTTCGTTTACTGCTATATGAATAAATAATCTTTAAATTTTTTATATCATTCTGTTTATAATAATGTTGCAGTAACAAAGTAAATATTTCATCTGCAAAAGCGGTCATATTTATATCATTTAATTTATTGTTAATAATGCTTAAAGCTTCATTTATATTCCCAAGTTTATAATGTGCTATGAATGCTATACTATCACGCATAATCATATTTTCTTTATCCTGTATATTTTTTACTAATTCTAGCGCATTATCAAACTGTTCCTGCTCTAAATAAATCTGAGCTAATTGTATTTGTGCATTGCTCAACACCATGCCATGGTGTTTCTTTATTAAGACCTTTTTGAAATATTCGGTTGCTAAATCAATATTGCCATTGTTCTTATAGTATAAAGCAATATTGTAAGCAACTTCATTATACCGATTGTCCTGCTCCATATACTGTAATGTTTCAATAGCAATATCAGGTTGATTATTCTTTAATGCTGTATCAGAAATCAAAACTAAATCATCCATACTATAATCCATGAGTGGTAGTTTCATAAACGTGTTTAATGCAATGGTGTAATCCTTCAGCATATAATAACTCTTTGCTAACCATTTAATCAATAATTTTGTTGTATAATCATCAACAGCTATATATTCACTATCCTTCAGCGTCTTAATTATTGTGTTGTACTGTTTCAACTCATATAAAGAAATGATATAAAACAGTAAAACCGAACGCTCTCTTGGTCTTCCTTTTATTGATAGATATTGTGAGTAAAAATATGAAGCACTCTGATAATTTTTCTTTTTATATGCTTCGTCTCCTTTTTCTATATATATCTTACCGGCAGTAATAGACGAATAGTAATTTTTAATAATGAAGTTCCAGTATTTCTCAACATTTACCCCCTTCTCATTTAATGATAGCGACAACTCATATAAAATCTCGTCCAACCCGTTTTTTTTGGGGAACTTTGCTATTAACTGGTTTATTGTCTCAACTGCTTTTTTAAAATTATTAATTTTTATATATGATCTCGATAATATTATTAAAACTTCATATCTGTTATCAACTTTATAATTATTTAAATATCTGTTACAGCTTGCAATTGCACTGGTATAATCACCGCGTTTAAAAAAATCAACAGCCTGGGCATAATCAAGCTCAACAAGATATTTTGAAAATGGATTAACTTCTTTAATTAGCTCAAAATATTCAAGTGACTTTTCAACATCTCCCTGCAAAATATATATTTTTGCTTCAAGATAGAGCATTTCATCCCTATTTTCTTCATAAGGATATTTTTCCAGCATAAAATCAAGTAAACGTTTGGCATCATCATAGCGATCTGTAGCGATATATAATTCGCTCAGTGTCATCATAACGTACTTTTGACTTTCCTGATCATTAATTGAAATAGCATTTTCAAGATAAGGAATTGCTTTTTCGATTGTATTATTTTTTAAATACAATTGTCCTAATTCAAATGAAGCCCTGCTCCTCAAATCGATATCATTGCTGTTTACCTGCACATCAGCTAAAAGTGATATGCCTTCATCTAAATCCTTTGTATTTAGCAATATTTTTCCTAATTCATACCGTGCATTATAATAATAGGGTGAATCTTCATTAGAAATTAAAATATACGATTTAAGATTTAACCGTGCATTATAGATATCATTCAGTGCAATATATGATAAAGCTTTAAAATACTGTACACTTAAAAAAGCAGGTATTTTAATCATTGATTCGGGAATTTCATTTAAATATTTAATTGCCTGCCAATGCTTACCCTGTATCTGATAAATCCTTCCAACGATAAGCTGTGCTTTTGATGAAATAGTTGCATCATTCACCGCATGAATTAATGGTTCAAGAATATCCAGTGCTTCTGAATAACGTTCACTAAGAAAAAGAGCTTCACCAATTTTTATCACCCTGTTACTATCTTCAAACTTTTTACTGGTTAATGTTAATGCTTTTCTCCATTCAATTATGGCTTCATCATACCTTTTTTGATTAAAATATATCTCACCTATACGATCATATGAATTTATAATAAGCTGCTTATTTTTATTTTGAGTAATAAATCTGTTATACTCTTCAATGGCTTTTATATAATCATTTAAATAGTAATATGATTCAGCAATCCAGTAACGGGCTTCATTACATAAATCAGGGGTTGTACACAAAAGAAGAAATCGGTTCAACTCAAATATAGCAGAACGATATTGTTTCTGATAGAAAATCGATAATGCTAAATAATACCATGCTCTATCCTTATATGAATCATTGGCATCAATAATTTTTCTGAAGATTAACTCCGAAGACCCATAATTCCCCATCCTGAAAGCTTCCATACCCTGTTCAAACAGTTGGGAGCTTTCAAGGGCAAAAGCCAGTGAACACACTATACTGTGCAGTAAAATAACAAGTACAATTACCCGTCTTTTCATTCTTATTCAATCCCCGCAAATGTTAACAGTTTATTTAAAATATAATTGGCTGCTAACGTTCTGACATGCTCCCTATTACCACTAAACTGGATTTGTGTTGAAAAAGTATCGCTACCTGCTATACCAAAACATACCAGACCTACCGGTTTTTCCTTTGTCCCACCATCCGGTCCGGCTATTCCCGTTGTTGCAATACCAAAATCAGATGCAAACCTTTGTTTAACTCCCCATGCCATTTCCAGTGCTGTTTCTCTGCTTACAGCACCAAACCTATTCAATGTATCTACTTTAACACCCAATAGAGTTTTCTTTGCTTCATTGCTATAGGCAATTACACCACCTGCAAATATGCTGGATGCACCTGGAATATCGGTAATCCGTTTGGATATAAGCCCTCCAGTACATGATTCGGCGACAGCTACTCTTAATTTATTTTTTGCCAATAAATGTACAACTTTTTCTTCCAGTGAATTATATCCAAAAATCAGTTTTGAACCAAACCTTTTTTTTATTTCATCAACAATATCAACGGCAGGTAATACATTGCCACTTTTAGGACTCAGTATAACTGTCGTTGTACCTGATTCATAGGTTATTGCAATATCAATATTTTCCTGTTTATTTACAATTTCTTTAACAGCCGAATCAACCTCCGCTTCACGCATCATAATAACTTTAAAGGTAAGCTCTTCCTTTTTTTGTAATTGATATTTTTTCTTACAATATTCTATAACACTCATCATCATTGACTGCAACTCGTGAGGTACTCCAGGCAGTACAATAATATCTTTATTG
>JAKPOE010000307.1 GCA_029548025.1 Spirochaetota bacterium | reverse complement strand
AGCTCTCCTTTGAGGTTGTAGATATTGAGAACTACATTGCCAGGTTTTGATAACTCAAAAGAAATAGTAGTTTCAGGATTGAAAGGATTGGGATAATTTTTTAAATTAAATGTAATAGGAGGTAACTGAATAGAATCTTCTACCTCCATTACCTGATTCAGGTCCAGAATATTTAAACCATAATATCCATTAGCAGTATATAAATAGCCATTTTGTATTACCATATTGTAAGTGGATAGATTCCAACTATATCTACAAACAAATTCAGGAAAAGCAGGATTACTAATATTATAAAAATATAATTCATTCCAGTTATAATCTGAAATTATTAATAGATTATTGGAGATTATGCATTTGATAATACGACTGGTTGGACGAGGAAGGATAGTATTTAATAATACTGGAGCAGTAGGATTTGAAACATCTATAATCATTAAACCAGAATACCCATCTGCTACATAGGCAATATTATCATAAACAGTAACATAAATTGCTGCCCCAGGTGTATCATACGAGCCCAGCAGAAATGGATTATGAGGATTGGAAACATTTATAATCTGTAAACCCGAATATCCATCTGCTATATATGCAATATTATTTGAAATAATAACAGATTTTGCCCAACTAGGTGTATCATACGAGCCCAGCAGAGCTGGATTCTGAGGATTGGAAATATCTATAATCTGTAAACCAGAATTATCATCTGCCACATAAGCAATATTATTTAAAACAAAAATAGATATTGCACCACCAGGCGTATCATACGAGCCCAGCAGAAATGGATTTTGAGGAATGGAAACATTTATAATCTGTAAACCCTCATCGTAATCTGCTATATAGGCAATATTATTTGAAACAAAAACAGATTCTTCACAACCAGGCGTATCATAAGAGCCCAGCAGAGATTGATTCTGAGGATTAGAAACATCTATAATCTGTAAACCAGAATATCCATCTGCTATATAGGCAATATTATTTGAAACAAAAATAGATATTGCACAACCAGGCGTATCATAAGAGCCCAGCAGAGATTGATTCTGAGGATTAGAAACATCTATAATCTGTAAACCAGCATCGTAACCTGCTACATAAGCAATATTATTTGAAACAGTAACAAAAAGTGATGGCCTAGGTGTACCATAAGAGCCAAGTAATATTGGATTTTGAGGATTGGAAACATCTATAATCTGTAAACCCGATTCCCCATCTGCTACATAAGCAATATTATTTGAAACAGTAACAGAACGTGCAATATCGGGTGTATTATAAGAGCCCAAAAGTGCTGGATTTTGAGGATTGGAAACATCTATAATCTGTAAACCCGATTCCTCATCTGTCACATAAGCAATATTATTAGAAACAAAAACAGATCCTGCCCAATCAGGCGTATCATAAGAGCCCAGAAGAACTGGTTTCTGAGGATTAGAAACATCTATAATCTGTAAACCAGAATACCTATCTGCTATATATGCAATATTATTAGAAACAAAAACAGATTCTGCAGAACTTGGTGTATCATACAAGCCCAGCAGAGATGGATTCTGAGGATTGGAAACATCTATAATCTGTAAACCAGCCCAACAATCTGCGACATAGGCAATATTATTAGAAACAGTAACAGATAATGCATAATTAGGTGTATCATACGAGCCCAAAAGAGCTGGATTCTGAGGATTGGAAACATCTATAATCTGTAAACCCGCATCGTAATCTGCTATATATGCAATATTATTTGAAACAAAAACAGAGTATGCATAACTAGGTGCATCATAAGAGCCCAGCAGAGATGGGTTCTGAGGATTGGAAACATCTATAATCTGTAAACCCGGTTCCCCATCTGCTACATAGACAATATTGTTTGAAACAAAAATAGAGTTTGCAGAACCTGGTGTATCATAATCCCCAATTTTAAAATATACTGCACTCAGTGGGATCAAGGATAACACAACGATTATAAATAAAACCATCTTTTTCATTTTTCTTACCTCCAATTTTATTAATTTACCTTCAAATCTCTTTTCATTTTTTGGTCAAGAAAAATAAAAATATTTTCTTAATATGACAATAAAGCTTTTTAATATCGCACCGAGAGCACTAAAAAACCCCTCACAGATTACACAGATTTCACAGATTATACCGTTAAGTGAGGAGTCATTTGCACCTCAATAACTTTATTCTTTCCAATAACATTTTTGACGCAAAGGACTCATCACGACTATAGCTTATTTTCCTATATCTAATTACCACAAAATTACCAAAATATTTTGCAACAAGTTACCGCCGTCATTAGTCCTCACTGCCAAACAAGTTATCCAAAATCCAGATTGATAAATCAGCAATGAATAGAAAATCTGTGAAAAAGCTATATAATCAGAAAATAACTTTGAAACAACAAAAAAGCCCTGAGGGCGAAACAGTTATAGCGATGGGTGCGTAAGCCCCTCGTAAGTTTAAACATATAGAGATTTTTAAACCTTTTCAAACTTTTTCAGAGCCCCAAAGGGCGACACTTCTATTTTGAACTTGTTTTGGCTCTTGGGAAAATTATAAGTATCGCCCTGAGGGGCTTTTAAATTAAATGGAAAATATATTATAGGGATGTTTATAATAATGAATGGCAATGATGACTCCTGACTTAAGCAGTTGTTGGGTTCTAAATTATAAGGATATTCAGAGGATTGGATAAGCGGATAATTGTATCTTTCAGAGCCATTGGAAAGAATCCAGGAAAACTTGAAAAAGCCGATACCTTTTGAGGCAACCCATCGCGACAAGGCAGCTTTTGATTAAAAAAAACTTGACGAGGATTGACAAAATGAAAAGAATGTAATTGGTTGCTTGGCTTTATATAGATTGTGAGAAACGAGGGATAACAGATGCCCTCAAAGAACCTGAGAAACAACGAGTTGGAATTTACACCAACATTTGGGACTTAACAAAGTAAGGAGTCATTTGTGCCAAGGTAACTTTTAATTAGTTGCTAGCTTTCAAGGCGCATAGGGTTCATCATGATAGCTGGTATTTATCTCTTGTATATATTAGTATCGTTTCAGGTTACAGCCCTGGCTGTAGCTTTCGCCCGGTCTTAGGTATTCTGCATAATCAAAATCGAGTTCTATTAGAGTATAATCGGGGTCATCGTAGCCGGAAAAATAGTCATCAAAAAAGAAGCAACGCTCAGAGGCCTCAGCTTTGAGCGTTGCATTATCAACAATAGAAGCAGTTCCACTTAACGAATATAGCGAGTTTGACCTTCTTCGTAAAGGGGAATGCAGACCTCTATATTTTTATTGTTCTGAATTTGGCTCACCTTGGCGTCTCCGCTGAAAGTAGTAACAAAATAGCGGTCATCGTAAACAAACAGGACAACGGGACGAACTCTGGG
>JAKPOE010000285.1 GCA_029548025.1 Spirochaetota bacterium | reverse complement strand
ATATTTTCTTGACAAATACTGGCTATTATTATATCTTATCATCAGACCATCAGAATATCAGAGGTAATATGGATGCATTACAACCTATCAAGCGGGTGAAGCTCTCGGAATCTATCGTGGATATGATTATTGAAAAGATCAAGGATGGAGGGTTTGCGCCAGGGACAAAACTGCCGCCGGAAAGGGATTTAATGGTTCAGCTGGGTGTTGGACGCTCTACCCTGCGTGAAGCAATCCAGTCATTAGCGCTTATGGGTATCCTTGATGTACGCCCCGGAGAAGGTACCTTTATACGCTTGATACGGCGTGAGGATATCATAAGCCCACACATTTTAGCACCCCTTGTTGATGAGACCAGCATTGGTGATTTTTTTGAAGCACGCTTACTGGTAGAACCGAAAATAGCATCAATAGCAGCAAAACGGCGTGATGAGAAGGATATTGCCAGGATACAGGAAACATTAACTACAATAGATGCGTTGATACACAAACCCGACGAGGTGGATAGATGGTCAGGGGAGTTTCATCTGCGCGTTGCCTATGCATCAAAGAATATGGTATGTGCCCGATTTGTTGAGGCAATTCTTTCCTTTCTGATTGGGAGACGTTCCAATGCTGATATCAATCGTGAATTTTTGCAATGGGAATATGATTCACATACTATCATATTTCAATCAATTAAAGATGGTGATGAAAAGAAAGCGTACCAGAATATGCACAGGCATATCGAGGATGTTGTGATATGGTATAAAAAACTGGGTATTATTTAATAATTTTTTTGGAGGGCGCCATGCGATACATGTATAGCATTATTTTTTTAATAATACTTTTTGTATCGTTACCACTTCAAGGGTATTCAGCAATTGATACATTTAATAATAGCAATCACGATGTAACTATTACTCCAACACCGCTGGTATATAAAAAGGGTACACTGCTCTACCGCCGTGTACAGGTTGTATTTCCCAGTAAAGAAACTATTCAAAAGCTGACCATACGGACATCAGTTGATGGTTCTATCAGCACAATGCATACAGATAACCCGGATACCAGTATCTTTTTAGACATCAAGGTGCCTGATTTAAACACGCACAAAGCTGTTTTTACCATGCAGTGCGATACTACCACTGTCAAAAAAAAGATTACAATCCCTGCTGTTAAACCATGGAAGATATACTGCGTTCCATTTACCCATGTTGATATTGGGTTTACCCAATCGCAGAAGAATATTCGTATACAAAATTACAAAAACATTGATATTGAACTGGAACTGGTAGAGAAGACAAAACACTATGGTAAGGATGCATCATTTAAGCTTTTTACCGAGGTTAGCTGGGCGGTTCAGGAATATTTGTCGGATGCTACCATTGAACAGGATAAAAAGCAAAAGCTTATCAAAGCATTACAAAAGGGCGATTTTGAGCTGGGAGCATTCCTTATTTCACACCAGAATCGATTTATGAGCCCTGACGCAATCATAGCTTCACTGCAATCAACCTTTAACCTTGCAAAAAAGTACAATGTAACAATACATACTGCGTGTATTCATGATGTCATGGATTTTTCAAAGGTAACCAAGATACTGTGTGCAAATGACATCCCCTATCTTCTGGTTGGCCCAAATGATACACGATATGTACTCCCTCCGCTGTTTTATGGTGTTTCGCCGGATACCAGTGCGAATGTACTGGTATGGCACAGTGCCGGACTTAATGGGTATGGCGAAAACTTTGACCTTGCTATGCGTCTAAAACTGCCCTTTGATGAGCAAGCATTTACCACTATGGAGAACAGCATTGCCCTGCATCTGGCACAACTTGAGAAAGGGTACCCTACCGCTGAAATAAAGCAGTATTTTGATTATGGCAATGCACATTGGGACTATCCCTACGATGCATACCTTTTGCCTTACTATCCTGCACAGGGTGGCGACAATCAACCACAAAACATCGTCCCCTCTGAAATAGCCCGGGAATGGAATAAAAAAATGATAAATCCACAGATTATCATTGCTACACCTTCGCAGTTTTTTGATTATGTGCGTTCGCGCTACAACAGTGTAATACCGCGCATCAAGGGTGAGATGGCACCATTCTGGGGCGAGCAGATATATCTGGACTTTATTCAGGCGGACCCCCAAAGACTTTTGATAAGCTACATGTTTGATAGAGGAATGTATCAGCTTGCTTCAACTGTTGTTGATGCTATGGTGCATGATAAGCCCATTAATGATTCTTTCCATAGTATTGCTGAATCGGCATACAAAGCAATACTCCTCAATAATGATCACAATCCCCGTCCCGTTCCTTTTGGTAAAACACATTATACCTCGGATGATGTTAAGGACTGGATGAATACCCGCTCCGAATGGGTAAAGCTGCCACAGATATTGATGCATAAGGCTGGATATAGTGAGGCTTTCCATGACGGGCGGAGCTGGGAAAAAATAAAGTATAAAAAAAATATAATTATTATCGATAGTCATTTTTACAGGGTAACTATCGACCAGAAAAAAGGACGCATTACCGGTGTATATGATAAAGAGCTGCAAAAGGAGTGGATACGAAACAATGCTCAGTACGGATTTAATCAGTATGTACAGACAGTGCGGGGCGAAAATGGTGCACGGCGGGATTATTATCAATGCATTGAAGGATTTAAAAGTCCTGATGTTTTGGTTTACCGTTATCATGATGATTATAGACTTATCATTGAGGGTACGGTTAAAGAGTATTACAAGGGGATGGAACTGATTGCAGATTTTCTGGATAAATCATTTCATGTTTCATTGCCGCCATGGCTGTTGAAGGTGGTGTATTTTTTTTACCAGCTTTTTACACCTTCGCTTACCCTTACCCAGGAGATTGTACTTCCAGCGGATGAAAAAAAGATTGAATTGATACAGACATTCAGCGGGTCACAGCCACAGATAGCTGAACATTGTTTTGCATATCCTTTAACATCGGATGCACTGTACTATGATGCTGCATTTACTCCATTACTCTGGGAATCCATTTATAATGGTGGCAATATCATTCCTGCTGCAAAGAATACTGCACCGTTTAAAAGTATCAATGACACTTTATATCCCTTCCAGTGGATGTATGGATTGCCGCCATCGTTCCACTGTGATGCGTTTACCATGGTAAGGGATGATGCAATGTATGCTGTATTTATGACAAAGGACAGCAAAGCGATAGTTCCTGAGTCAAGTTATTCCAGGGATAGTAATGGATTTTATCATTGCTGCATTGGATGGACATTATGGGGAAAAGTAGGACTTGGGCAGAGCCTGAAGGATAAAACAGTATTCAGGAGTACCTTTACAACTTTTAGCGCTGATAGCATCACCTATGCACTGGCAAAGGCGTATGATAAAAGTTTCCAGGAATATGGTTATACAACCTCTTCACCGGTAACAGTGTCCAATCCAGCAATTGCTGTGGTGTGGATGTACCCCATAACCAATAAAAAGTTTACCGTTGGACTATTTGAAACTGCCGGACAATCACAGAGTACGCACATAAGTATCAAATCCATACAGCCTATAGCAGTTTATTATTCTACCTGCTATGGGGAAAGGAAAGGTGATGTGGCAGATAAACAGTTACTATCGCTTAAGCCACATGAATTACGTTTTGTTACTATTGAAATTCAATAAAAGGAGGCTTTATATGGCACCAGCGTATACCCATGAACAAATAATTGAACTGTGTAAAAGGTTGGAGAAAACCTATACGCCTGCAGTATGTGATACGCTTGATGAGATGGGATTTATGCATCAGGCGATGTGCTCAGGATTTACTCCTATCATGCCAGGGGCTGCTATTGCCGGTCCTGCTTTCACCATGGAAGAAGCAAAAACCCGCAAAAGCACCCGCCTCAATGAGTATGACCCTGAGTTTGTAGCCAAGGTTCTGGAAGATCTTTTTGGAAGCATGCAAAAAGGTCAGGTGGCAGTGGTCAATGTTAACGAGTTTTATGAAGCAGGTGCATGGGGTGAGCTTATGTCAACAACCTGCAAGTATTATGGTGGTGTGAAAGGAGCGGTGGTGGATGGTCCCATCCGTGATATTAACAGGGTTATAGAGGTAGAATTTCCAGTATGGGCACGTGGCAATATACCTACTGATTCTGTTGGGAGGGTTGACCTTGTAGGTATTGGAGGCCCCATCTGGTGTGGTGGTGTCAGGGTTAATCCGGGTGATATTATATTTGCTGATTGTGACGGCGTGGTGGTAATCCCCATTAACGATGTTGATTTGAAAGAGGTGGTGGAAAAGGCAGAAGAGGTTGTAACAGCAGAACGGCGTTCACGAGAAGAGATACGAGGGGGAAAATCTCTGGTGGAGATATATAAAAAATACGGTAAACTATAAATTATCTGGAGGGAGCCATGAGTGCGATATGCGTAACAGGATGTTCGGGCTATTTAGGACGACAGGTTGTAAAAACCCTGTTAGAGAAAAACTTTGCTGTAACAGGGATAGACCTGAAAGACATGAATGAACCATCAGTTATTTCCAATAAAAAGTTTACCTTTATTAGGGGTGATATTGTACAGAAAGATACTGTGCACAAGGCATGCAAGGGTGTACAGGCTATTGTCCATTGTGCGGCGGCTTTAGCGCAGTTTGTGCGCGATGAAAAGGACATGTTTGCCATTAATGTTACGGGAACAAAAAATGTTGTAGAGGTATGCAAAGAATTAAAAATTCCGCAACTTGTCTTTATCTCATCGGTAGAGGTGTATGGCATTGATGTCCCGGTCCCCTGCAGTGAAGATGTTCCGTTACAGCCTGTATGCCCTTACGGCAGGCACAAGGTTGAGGGGGAGCGTATGTGCACGCAGCTGGCAGAGAAAGGATATGGTGTTTCAATAGTGCGCCCACCAACGATCAACGGTCCCGGGCAGAATGAGCCATTTTTAGTTGCCCAGATGGAAGCGGTGTACAAAGGAAGTCCGGTTATACTGCCAGGTGGTGGTAAAACAAAATTACAGATGGTGGATGTACGCGATGTTGCAAATGCAATTTATTTGTGTCTTGAAAAAATAAAAAAAGGTATAATCATTGCAAATGTTTCCAGTGATAATGTGCCAACAACGCGAC
Source organism: Spirochaetota bacterium (assembly GCA_029548025.1). The sequence continues at coordinate 16,396 of JAKPOE010000285.1, read as the reverse complement.
AGCTTGTAGAGGCGCTCTTTAAACATGCCGGCAAAAAGCCAAAAATAATTTCAGTTCCTGCATGGATTGCCCGTACTATTGTAAAGGGATTATCTGCCATAAAACTATCGCCCATTGAACCGCAACATCTAGAAATAGCATTACGCGACTATGTCTTTGATAATACACGTGCAAAAAAATTATTAGGCTGGCAGCCCGAAAAAAGTGATATTGAAAGTACCATCGACGCGTATGAGTACCATATTAACATGCGGGGGTGGGTATGAAGATTGAATTTACCCTTATTGGGCAGGCAACGGTATGTATTAACCTTGATGGCATCGTGGTTATGACCGATCCATGGTGGGGTTCCTTTGAATTTTTACGGGCAGTTCCCTTAACCGTTGATCCCGAATCAATAATGCCTGTTCATTATATGCTGGTTTCGCACAACCATGTTGACCACTGGTGTAAGCGTGCTATCGATGTTGCAGTTAAACGAAATATACCAATCATAGGTTCAACGAGTGCAGTCAAAAGGGCTGTAAAACATAACGCAACAAAGGTAAAGGCTATGACACCAGGGCAGTCTGTTGAGTGTGAAGGATTTACCGTCATTGCTGTTCCAGCCTTTCACCCTATGGCAAAGGATGCCGTTGGATTCATTATCAAAAAGGATAGCATGGTGCTGTATTTTTCAGGGGATACCCTGTACACGGAAGAGTTAAAAAAGGCTCTGACCCCCTATACAATAACTATCGCCATGGTGCAGGTGGCATGCTCTACCTATCCTATCATTGGCAAAGATGGGATGGACCTTCAGCAGGCAGCGCAGTTTGTGAGGGAATGCAAGCCAACCATTGTGATCCCCATCCATTATCAGGTTAAGGGTAAGCATCTTGTTGATGAAACGTTGCAACAATGGGATGTGGAAGCGCAAAAAGTTATATTGCCCCATGGAAAAGGAATAGCGGTTACGGTATAGGCAAAGGCAGGGAACACTATACTCTCTGCGTCTTTAAAAAACGTTATAAGGGGGGATACTACCATGATAGAGAATCCACCAAAAGGGAAACAATTACTAAAGGTTTTAGGTCCGGGGCTTGTATGGTCGGCAAGCGCCATCGGGGTGTCTGAGCTTGTTTTTGCCACTCGTGCAGGGGCACTTTTTGGGTATTTATTGCTGTGGGCACCTATTGTTTCTTTGATTATGAAATATGCCATATTTGAAATGGCTGGACGGTATACCATCGCAACCGGTGAAAATGTGCTTATTGCGTTTACCCGGGTAGAATTAGATTTTAAACTTTTTAAATTAAAAACAGGATGGATCATTGTATTATTCTGGATAGTGTTTATTGCAAGCGTTTCGGGTATGGCGGGGATTGCGCTGTCCGTGGGAAGCTGTATTTATGGTATATTCCCTGCTATTTCCATGGAGGTAGCTACAGTTTGCTCAATCGTTATTGTTGGCATAGTATTGTATGTGGGAAGCTACACTACCCTGGAAAATGCATCAAGAATTTTAGTGTTGATAATGGTTTTGTTTTTGATATATGCTCTGGCAAAAACATCGCCCGATCTGAAAGAAATGGCAGACGGGTTAATCCCCCGAGCTCCATTTAACACCCTGCGTGAGCTTGTACCGCTTTTAGGATGGTCGGGTGCCGGTGCCATTGGTGTTGTGTGGTATTCGCTATGGGTTGAAGGAAGCACAAGGGGAAAGGGCAATAGGACGATAGACAGTGATGAAGATAAAAGCAGGATCAAAAAATGGATAAAAATTAATCAGATAGATTTAACTATCAACACCATTATCACTGCGCTGTTAACCGTGATGTTTTTAATTGCGGGTGTGTTGATATTACATCCCAAAGGAATGGTGCCGCAGGGTGAAAAGCTTGCTCTTCAGATATCACAGATTGCCGGCGAAAACTTTGGACGCATAGGGGAGATAATCTTTTTAGTGGGGATTTTTGGTACGCTGTTCAGCACCCTGCTTGCAAACATTGATGGGCTATGCCGTGTTGCTTCAAATTCCGTATGGTATCAGCGTCGTAAAAAGGATGATACAAAGTTACACTATTACCGTCTGTTTGTAATCATATATGTACTGTTAACAGCTCTTTTCTCGGTATTATTTCCGGCGCCGGTTATTCTTTTACAAATCTCAGCGGTGATTGATACTATATTTTTACCGTTAATCATAGGGCTTGGTATCTATATCTGCCATAAGCATCTGGAAGCTATATACCGCCCGGGAAAGCTGCTTACCATAACAGGGGTGCTGTCGGTGCTATTTTTTGTTTTTTTTATTGTACTATTTTTCTATGCGGTGATAATGAAGGTAGATTTTTCAATGTAACCATGTACACTATTACCCATGGATGATAGGGCAAAAAATTGTTGTGGGCGATAGTTACTGATGATGGTGCTGGATGATGGGAAAAGAGCATACTATCACAAGTCAATTTATTGCCTGGGGTGAGATACTGCTGCGATTATCACCTCCAGGCTACAGCAGGCTTTTTCAGACAAATATGTTTGAAGCGTACTTTGGAGGAGCAGAGGCAAACTGTGCGGTGACACTTTCACAGGTGGGAATACCATGCAGGATTGTTTCTGCTCTGCCTGATACCGTTCTGGGTGATGCTGCAAAGCGTTATTTACAGGGGTTTGGCGTCATTACTGACAACATTGTGATGAAACAGGATACGCGCATGGGGTTGTATTTTTATGAACAGGGTGCCGGACTCAGGGCTTCACGGCTTATCTATGACAGAAACAACAGTGCATTTGCACAATTACAGCATGAAGACATTAATTGGAACGCCATAATCCCAAGCAATGCATGGTTTCATACAACAGGTATAACCCTGGCGCTTTCAAATACTATCTGTGACGAAAGCATTAAAGCAGCAAGTATTGTCAATGAAAAAAAGGGGGTTGTTTCATTTGATATTAACTATCGCCAGACATTATGGAAAAGTGTTGATGATGCCAGGGATGCATTTTTACGGCTGATGCCCTCTATTCATGTGTTGATAGGGAATGAAGAGCATCTTGCACTTTTTTTGTTGCCCAATTCTGAGAAAAAACACGATATCCATAGCACCATACAGGCACTCTTTAATACGTATGCAAATCTTTCTGCGATTGTGATAACCTATCGCGAAGGTACTTCGGCATCTGAAGTAAGGGTGGGCGCAGCAGCAGCAACACGTAACCATGAGGTGGCGATGAAAACATTGGAGGTACCACATATCGTTGACCGTATTGGTGCAGGTGATGCTCTCGCTGCAGGGTTTATCTATTCATTGATACAACAGCAATCGCTTGAAACAGCAGTTGATACTGCCCTTGCCTTGTGTGCCCTGGCGCATAGTGTTCATGGTGATAATTTTATTGTTGGTAAAGCAGATATGGACGCAATCATACAGAATAAAAGCAGCCGATTGCTGCGATAGATAATGAGACAATGTGCTATTACATTGCCAATCCGCACTCTATTTACCATGATGGGATGATATACATGGTTATGCACTATGATGCTTCAGGTACTTGATATATTTTTTTTACTTTTCCATACCCTGTTTACACTCTTCAACATGACAGGGTGGATTTTTGCAAGGACACGGAAGATACACCTTGTGACGATGCTTCTAACCGCTTTTTCATGGTGTGTACTGGGTATATGGTATGGCTGGGGCTATTGCTTTTGTACCGACTGGCACTGGCAGGTACGGAATGCACTGAGAAAACCTATTGTATATAATTCATATATACAGTTTTTACTCCATGAAATAACAGGCTATACTCCCGATGCGCACATAACTGATATCACCGTAGCCGGTGTTTTTATTATTTGTTTATGCTTTTCAGTAATCCTCAATATCAAAGACTACACAGCCAAAAGAAAAGCATAAACATTATGCCTTGCTGACAGCTTCCAGAAGTCCTTTCATGTACCCAATAGCAAAAAGCCTCCCTATGGATGAATATGCTGGATTTTCGTTGCTATCTCCTTCCATGGTGGGGACATGGTCAGGGCGCATGACACCGTCAAAGCCTGTATCATGGTATGCTTTCATGCATTGGTACATATCGAGCATGCCATCATCATGAAAGGTTTCGGTAAATTTATAGGGAGTACCTTTCACATTTCTGAAGTGCACAAAGAATATCTTACCCTGTTTGCCAAAGTGATGTATAACTTGAGGAAGGTTGTCGGTCATGAGAGCAAAATTTCCCTGACACAGTGCAATACCATTGACCGGGCTTGGATAAAGGTCAAGAAGCTTTTGAAAATTATCAATAGAGCGCATAATGCGGGCAACGCCCCTAATGGGCGAAACAGGGGGATCATCAGGATGCATGGCAAGTTTAACATGCGCTTTTTCAGCTTCAGGGATGACCGCCTTTAAAAAATATTCTAAATTTTTCCATAACTGCTCTTCGGTGATAATGCCATATTCCGTTAGCGGTGCATGCTCCATATATTCGTGATTGTATGAAGTAGCCAGCGCGCCGCCGCGTATAGGGGTTGTGGTGGAAGTACGTGTCCAGCCAAAAACAGGCATCCATTCGTAACACCACACCGGAATTCCCAGTGCACCCATATTTTTTATAAGCATGATGACATTCTCAATCTCCCTGTCCCTTTCGGGCAATCCTAATTTTATAGCATCCATTGGTGGGCGCGACTCAATGACTTCAAGCTTAAAACCAGCATCTTCATAGGTGGTTTTTATGTGGACTAACGAGTTATAGCTCCATGGCCAGAAATCCTGGGGCATTGTTTCCCAGCCCGCATAAAGTTGCATGCCACCTACAACGTGCTCAATGCCACATTGTTTAACCATACGCCACAGTGCTGATGGGTGAGGGGGTAATAATTCAGCAATTTTTATCATATACGATTCTCCTTGCATAAATGAATTGTACAACTAATCATCATATGGTCTGATGATAATATATTAAAAGCATCAATCGATGTCAAGGATGTTTTATATATTTGTTCATAAATAATGCTCATACCGGTGAAAATGATACATGAAAAAAGAAACCGTGCCGATAGTATGATTGGATAGTAAGTTGCCTTCATCTTGCTTATGAAAGGAGAATGAAATTATGAAACTCATTGAAACATTAGAAACAAAACTGGATGAATTAATACATATTCATGGGCTTGTAGCATTGAAAGGTGGTACAGAAGTAGAAGACATGACACATAATGAACTGTTGTTTATGAAGGAGATTGCTATCAATATACCGGTTATAGTCAAAATAGGAGGACCTGAGGCACGGAATGATATCCGCTACTGTCAATCAATTGGTATTGATGGAATTTTAGCACCAATGGTTGAATCAGAATATTCACTTGAAAATTTTGTTTCGGCCATGATGGATATTTATAGTAATAATACTTTACCATACTTAGCAATAAATGTGGAAACTATCACTGCATATAACAATCTGCCAGCAATCTATAGTAATCCATACTTTCTTTATGTTAACCAGGTCACTGTTGGGAGAAGTGATCTTTCACAATCAATGAAGAAGGCAGTTGATGACAATGATGTTATCAATGCAACAGCACATATTGTTCAATGTTCAAAGATAGCCGGGAAGGTAACCTCTGTTGGCGGTCAGATTAATCCACACAATGCCGAACTGGTTCAGAAGGCTATTCAGCCAGATAGAATAAATACACGCCATTTAGTCTTTGATTGCGCAAAAACACACAATATAGCTACATCAATTATGGTAGGACTAGAATTTGAATTGGATCTGTATAGAGCTTTTTCAAATGTCGAACCATTAAAAAGTACTATCTACCAGAAAAGGATAGCGGTTACCACTGACAGAATGGCGATTGTGTAGTATAACACAACAACGGTGCTACTATAACAAAAATTTTATAAAAAGCTTGACGAAAAACCTTATTTTTAACGATATCCTTCTACTATTGATACTACTTACAGCTATTGCCTAAAAAGGAGTGTTGCTATGCATTCAATATTTGTCACTATAATGGTTATTTCATCGATTATAGTGTTATTGATTATATCAAAGATTGGTAAAAATGAAGCACCGGGTGATGTTAACAATAACTGGGACGGTGTATGGAAGGAACGCTTAAAGATAGATAATTAAAAAGGATAGATATACATAAAAATAATGGTTATGACATGAAGAACTATCGATTGCAGCAGTGATTTTACCGTGCTGTAGATATATCCTATTGTTATACCAATGAGGAAGAAGATGACTGCAAGGTACAGTGAATGTGCGGCTATCCCTACCAAACTATAGAATAATGCGCCGATAACTATCGCCCCATATTTCCCAAAATAAAAGGTAAGGTTGTATTGTACAAATCCCCTGAAAAAAAGCTCTTCACATGGTGCAATAATAGCTAACATGACAAGCATTGACTCAAGCGATGACATCTGCCCCTGATAAAAGTGTAACGTTTGAGAGTTTTGTGTAAATTGTATGGCTATATTACGGATAGGGATCAGGATAATTACCATGACCATGAGGTAAAATATCTTTCGTTCAAAAGGAAGGTCAAAGGCAAAAATCCGCTCTTTTGTAAAAAGTCCTTTATCACAATATTGTGCAATGACAATTAACAATAAAAGCACAATGCTATACTGATATAAAAAAGAAAAATACGCATACTGTATTGCTACTTTCAATAACGGGTACATCACAAGCATTGGAATAAAAACTTTCCATGTGGGGCGATACTGTGAATAAGGATTATCAAGCTTTACCATGGCAAATACTTTTCCATTTAAATTTAGTTGGTCAAGCAATTAATTGATGCATTGGCATATTTTAAAAAATTTTTATAAAAAAACAAAAAAATTCCCCCATTCTTTTAATTTTTTAACAGTCCGGCGTATTAATAAACAAACCTTACAACACGGAGATGCTTTGTATGCGTCGGATTATTGTTATTGTGTGTTTGCTTCACACATCATTAGCCTATCCGCAACTTCTCATTAATGAAATAGCCTGTAATGTACCAGCGGGTGATTGGGTTGAGCTATTTTACTGCTCTGAACAAAGGCTATCGATGGATATTTCATCGCTGTATGTAACCATGTATTATGGAACCAATGAACCTCTTTCACAATCTCCGGTTACAATCTATAGCTATGATAGGGCAGAAACACCATGGGATGACAGGTTTGTTGTTGTGCATTGTACAAAGCCTGGAATACCAGATGAGTGTGATGCTACTGGAGATACCAATGGCAATGGTGTGCTTGATGTTTATTGCAATAACTATATCAATAGCTTATGGAATACCGATTGTGTGGTGGCAATAGATAGTGATGATGAGCCGTCAAATGGCGGAATAATTGATTTTGTGGCGTACGCCAACAGAGACGGTACTCTTAACCAGTCAATTGAAAAATACCTCAAAAGCGCTATTGACCATAATCAATGGGTGGGTGCTTATGCCAGTGAAGAATGCATGGTTGATATTGGTCAAAAAGGAATTTTAGAATATCAGAGTATTATTAGAAAAAATGGTGTAGATACCAATAGCGCTGATGATTTTGTCATTACCTCGTATCAAACGCCAGGGCGCCCCAATATTTTGCCAATAAATCATTCAAAGTCCGAATTTATAAAAATTAAGCGCACGATAGTCATCTCTAAAAAAAATATGCAGCCGCTTAATCTTTTTGCTATCCAGCCATGCAAGTTCAGGATACGCCTGTTTTCCTCTGTTGGCTACAAAATATACGAAAGTCCACTGATTAACGCATTGCCTGGTGTCCAGTTACTTGATTGGACAAACACTATCAAGCATCTTACCTGTGGTTTATATCTGGGTATTGCTGAGGCTCAGGACAATGCCAACCGCGAGAGTAAAAAATTTTACTGTATCGTGGTTGAGTAATGGGTTCATTGCTGCTGACAATAACCATGTTCATAGGCGCATTTGAAAATGCATATAAAGTAGCATTACCGTTACATGTGCAGGACCCATTATTGGGGAAATTGTACAACAATTATCCTGCGTTTGTGTGCAGCCTTAGTTATGCAAATCCTTTTGGTTTTCCTCAGCTTAAGGAAACAAATACAAATGTTGCCTATAAGGGTAAAAAATATGATGGCGGCATACGGTGGCATTATTTTGGCATTCCTGAATATCGTGAAGATACACTGTCAACAGGGCTTGATTGGGCGATAGCTCACTGGATAAAGGTTGGCTGCAGGGTACATGACTATATCCTTTCAATAAAAACTCAAGAGTTTACCACAACAAAACATAGTGTTGATTATGGATTGCTGGCTACGGTAACACCCTTTCAACGATTGTCGTGCACCCTATTTACCAACAATATACAGCATTACGGCGATGATGAGTATATTACGCCAACTACCATATTTTCATGCGATGCTGATATTTTTGATGGATGTGGTATTGAATATACGCTTTTGTACAATGGGGATATACAGCAATGTATATGGATAAAAGGATATATAACCAGGCATGTAAGCGTACTGGTTGGATACAGTAAGGAACTGGAATTATCTACAGCCGGTGTAAATGTTGCATGGGGCAATATCCTTCTTTACTATATGCTTCAGCATCATTCATTTCTGGGAAACACGCATAGATTTGGGATAACCTATGCAGGTGCGGGATATGTTTTCCCGGCTCATAGTGAATATAAACAAAATACTGCAATAAAGCTCAATATACAGACATGCAGCCAACAGGAGCTTATTGCTCTGGGTATTGCACCTGATGTCTTGTGTCAGCGTATTATCAAATATAGAGAGATGTTTGGAGCTGTCAGCACAAGATCATTATATCAGCTGGGATTTACAACACAACAGATACGTCAATTGCAGGAGGTTACCTGTAATTATTGTGATGATGACAAGGACGAAAAAAAGGATTACCATAAGAAATATCAAGGCAGAACATATATATCAAAAGAAGAGCAGAATAAAAAAATAAAAAGGCTCTTTCAGTCTATGGTAGCTGCCGATATACCGTCGGATGTTGCCATAGTGCTGGCTGAGGAATATCAAAAGGCGGGTATACCGGGGATACTGCGTTCACCATTATATAGAAGTCTTGATACCTATCAGCAAAAAATGGTCAGGGCCGCATGCGGAATACAATAGTTGTAGTTTTAAGCATGGTATATACGGTAGTTTTTATTCATGCAGTAATGGCATTGAGCACTATATCAGTTGAATATAGAGAGGATGCCATGGATTATGAAGCTGATACGCAACGATATCTACGTTCCTCAATAAGTGTCACAACAGATTATGCAAAGGTTTATGCAACATTGATAAAAACAAATAATGGCAAAACAACGGCAACCTGGGCTTTTAGCAATACAGGGGAATATGCGGCGATAGTAGCTGGATATTATTTTATCCATAATGCATCAGGGCTATTGCTGGGTAAGCCTGCTGTTTATAATCCCGATCCATACTCATTCCCTGTACGGAGCAGCGAAACGGGAATATCACTATGTAAAAGCGGAAATCCTGACTACGCGATGCATGGGATAGTTGCATCGCTCTATGATAGATTAAACAAACCGCAGGTACGATTGCGTATTGGAGCATCATTGCAGGAGAGATTTATGCGATCTGATGATGTTGAGGGTAAGCTGTATCCCTATAGTATTGGTGGTTTGCTTTCGCATGACAGCAGGGATGGATTATATTCCGAACCAGTTAACATTATAACCTATTTTGCTAATGTAACGTTGCAGCCCTTTGAATATGTTGTTTTGCAGGGATGCTATTACCATACCGGATTATATCATGAGAATACAAAAATAGTATTTGATAAAGATAATGAGAATGCAACAGCAATACAGTCGTTTGGAGGGTATAGCCTCTATGGAAGATATCAAGATAACATACTAACTGTATTTACTGAGTGGGCTATCTCACAAAAGGATGTAAAAGGCAATAGCACTTCAACATCACAATACAACAATGCTCACCTGTATGGGGTTACCGTTAAAAAGAAAGGGATACAATTGTGCAGCATAATACAAAAAACAGAACGATATTTTTATGCTCCATTCAGCAGTTCATTTGGCGGTAATGCGCCGCGTGATATTTATTATTATTCAGCTCAGATAAAACCAATCAGGTGGATGTTGCTTTCATGGACATACATGGACCAGAACTATCTTGTACCATCAACCTATTATGCTGAATATCCTCATAAACGGCTCCATTGTATACGAACTCAGTTTACCATAAACGCCTTTAAGATACAAACGGATTATCGCTTTATGACATTTTACAAAGCTGGTGCAGAGCAGCGGGATTCGCGATATCAAACAGGAATGGAATGGATGGTTGCCAAAAAAGTATCACTGAATATGAAATACGGGCTATACACGGGAGAGGAATCAGCATGGTATATGCGATCAGGCTATACTATACAGTGGGGTTCTTTACAGCAGGCGATGAGTGTTGTCTATGTAAACAGTAATGGGAGGAAGGTGTACTGTGCAATGCTTCCTTTAGCAAACAGCAATATACTCACCGAGGTTTGCTCCAGTACAGCCGTTTATCTGGCTATGCGGGTTGGCTATCGCAGCAAGTTATGTCAGCTGTCATTGAGGTTATTATCGGAACTATCGCACATAAAAAATGCTAAAGGTGAATTTGGTGCAACTGCATGGTTTTAGATAAATTGATTCTATAGAGTAGTTGCACTAAAAGGTATTTGTGGTATAATGGTTACCGTATGGATGAAAAAAAGATTGAACAAGTACATCAAATACTGAAAAAACTCCAGCCGTATATCGTGGCATATTCAGGAGGTAATGATTCAACGTTACTTGTTGCAATATCCATGCGCTGGAATCTTGATTTTTGTGCTGTGCATTGCATCAGCGAATTTACCATTCCGGGTGAAACAGAATATGCCCGTTATTTTGCACAGCACCATCGTATCCCCTATCACGAAATTACAGTATCGGTAATGAACAATAGCCAGATTATAGCAAATACTGAAATGCGGTGCTACCACTGTAAACATGAAATTTTTAAGAATATGGTTGCGTATGCACACGCTAATGGTTTTATAAATGTCATTGATGCAAGCAATGCTTCTGATAGTAACGATTATAGGCCCGGAAAAAAGGCGCTGGCAGAATTAGGGATACTATCGCCGTTTGTTGAGGCTGGCATAACAAAAGATGATATTTATAGTGCTCTGGCAGATATACAGATACCGCACAAACAATTTTCCAACTCATGTTTAGCCACGCGCATACCGTACCATACCAGCATAACAAATATTATGCTTGATAGTATTGCAAAAGCAGAAACTTTTATTGCCATGTTGGGATTTACAGCGGTACGGGTGCGGTATCATTATCCCATTGCACGTATTGAGATACCAGAAGAAGAGATTGCATATTTTATGGATGCAACCCTCCGTAATAAAGTTGTTGCATTTATAAAGGAGCTTGGTTTTTTATACGTAACGGTTGATTGTGAAGGTTTTTCATCAGGAAATTTAAACAGGATGTTACCACATGAGTGATATATTAGCAGCTTTTGTTGCCCGTAATACTAATGAAATACAAACAAATCTGGACAATATACAGGAATGTCCATTCCCCAACATGATGCCGCTTATCATCAATGATGGTGTGGAGATTGAATCTGCATCTGAACTTGCTGATACCGGAATACATTTTGTCATTCATGAAGAACCGTTAGGATATGGAGGAGCACTGGTCAGTGCACTATCGTATGCACGGGATTTTTCATTACACTACCTATTTATAATGCCTGTTGAAGCGTTTACCGGCTGGCAGGCAATAGCAACGTATGTCCAGCATTTTGAAACATCAGATATTCTTACAGGGAACAGACTACCCTCCTCATGCAGTGCCCCTGAAGGGTTTTATGGGGAAATTGTTACCTGCCTGAATAATGGAACAGGATTGCATATCGTTGATCCCCTGTCACCTGTTAAAGGGATTGCCATGAAGCATTGCGATAGTTTTGAAATAACAGAATTTCCTGATACTGCTTTTTTACAATTATTAATCCAGGCACGTCACTTCCATATATCAATAAAGGAGTTTCAATGCTCGTATCCAGAATCGCTTATTACATCGCAGATGCAGGATGTTGAAGACTTGCCCAATATAAAAGATTTTATAGCTGGTGAGCTTTATCTGTATCCGTATATCCAGAAAGGGCATTAATGACAGTGCAAAGAATTGGATTGATTATAGTACTATTGTTGAATGTTGGATTATGCTGCTCAGCTCCCGAGCATCGCCTGCCAGAGCAATATTCTGGATTACCTTCTGAAAGCAGTGTTCTTTTTGTTGGTGATATGATGTTTGAATGGGCAGTTAAAGATACCATGAGCAAAAAGGGTGTGGATTATCCCCTGCAAAACATACAAAGCTTTTTACATTCATTTGACTTTGTCATGGCAAATCTGGAAACACCTTTGACCAATAATAGTTTTGGCGATAGTTCCTTTGATAAGAAGTATATCTTTAAAACAACGATGGATATTGCCCCCCTATTACATAAAGCAGGCATACACGCTGTAACCATAGCAAATAATCATATATTGGATTATGGCGTTGGTGGATTAACCGACACACTTGTTGCTCTTTCTTCCTGTAACATATTGTATGCAGGAGCAGGTATTAATGAAACAACAGCTTCTCAGCCAATATTTTGTAAATTGGGTACCATGCAGATGGTTATTATATGCTATACGCAAATCTGTTCAAAAGACATGATTGCCAGGGATAACCCCGGTGTAAATTTTTTTGAATTATCAAAGGCTATTCAGGATATTCAACGGTATCGTTTTGCAGATTTCATTGTTATCAATCTGCACTGGGGTAATGAATATTTTTACTATCCTTCTTCAAAACAGATTGGAATAGCCCATGCGCTTATAGATGCTGGAGCAGATGTTATTGTTGGTCATCATCCGCATGTTTATCAGGGTATTGAAATATATAAAAACAAGCCCATTATTTATTCATTGGGGAATTTTTTATTTGGATCGATGCATGAAGGAATCAATGATACCATTGCATGCGCTTTATATATTGCACCTGGGGGAAAAATTACCAGGATACGTGTCTATGCAATTAAAGGTAAATTTGATGATCAGATTATACAACCTGAGGTGCTGGGTGCAGATGATGCAACACACCTCTTGCACCATTTTTTTCAAATATCAAAGCCGCTGGATGGCAATTTTGTAAACAGAGCTTATATTACTAACAATTATATCGAATATAATTTTCGATGATTATTCCATCAGTGCTTTCAGCACAAAGTCAACACTTTCTACCATTGAATTGATTTCATAACCACCTTCAAGCACTACAATCACTCTTTTATTGGAATATTTGTGTGCAATATCTAACAGCATGCGTGTGAACATGTAGTATGCACTACTTGATAAATTTAATGAGGATAATGGATCGCTTTTATGGGCATCAAAACCGGCTGATATTAATATAAACTCTGGTTGAAAATGGTCAAGTGCAGGGATTATGATTTCAGTGAATGCACTTTTATAGGTTTTATCATTGCTTCCCGGATTCATTGGTATATTAAGAGTATATCCATATCCAGGTCCAATGCCAATTTCATCAACACTACCGGTCCCGGGATAAAAAGGGAATTGATGGAGGCTGATGTAAAAAACAGAAGGATCGGCTTCAAAAATATGCTGTGTACCGTTGCCGTGATGTGCATCCCAATCAATAATAGCAATTTTTCGGATATTGTATGTATATTGTAAATAACGAGCAGCTATTGCTACATTGTTAAATATGCAAAAACCCATAGCCTGAGCTATCTCAGCATGATGACCGGGAGGGCGTATGGCACAAAATCCATTGTGAGCTTCACCTGACATAATATAGTCGCATACTTCTAAAATGCCGCCCACTGCCCACAATGATACATCATACGTTTCGTCGCATATTACTGTATCGTATCCATCAATACAGGTTATTCCATTGGGTTTTGCATTGGCTATTGATTGAATATAATTAATATCATGAGCATACGTTAACACTTTTGGGTCTGCTTTTCGTGGCTGGACATACAGCAATGATGAATAATTGTTATTATTACGGATATATTTATCTAATTGTTCAAGGCGTTTAGGGGATTCAGGGTGAGAATCCCCTGTTGTATGGTTTAAATAATGTGGATGAAAGCAATATGCTGTATAGCTCATAATTATTAAATGTTTGATAGTCGAATTATAATGTACACATAACTTAATAATATTGTAATATAATATTAAAAAAAATCAAGTATTTTTTAAAAATTTTAGTCAAAAGCTTTATCAACAGACCAAACTTCCCACACCTTACCTACCAGATCGGGAGCTGGTTTTAACGTGTCTTTGCCCGGACGCCATCCTGAAGGTGTTGCTTGAGTTCCTTTAGATTCACGGACCAATTGGAAAGCATGGATTTGTCGGATAGTTTCCAGAACATTACGCCCAACCGGTGGTGTTAAAACTTCATACTAACAATAATATTATGATGTTGAAATCTATGAATATACAATCTGAGCTACTATCTTCCTATCCCTTTTTCGGGTATCGCATTCTATGAGTACTATCTGCTGCCATGTCCCCAGTGTAAGCTTACCCTGAACTATTGGGACAGTGATTGAAGCACCTATCATTGCAGCTCTGAGGTGCGAAGAACCATTATCATCATGCCATGTATCGTGATGGTTATAATGAGCGTTGCGTGGAATGATTGTCTCAAGAAAAATATTTATATCTTTCTGTAAGCCTGGTTCGTATTCAATGGTGGTGATAGCAGCAGTGGAACCTGGCACAAAAAGACATAATAGTCCATTGTTGATAGTATTATTAGTAACTATCGCTTGCGCATCCATGGTTATATCAATGATATCGCCCTGACCTTTTGTTGCTACGTTTATGTATTCAGTAATGGTTGCCATAAACAACTCACCTTTTCCCCCATGGTTTTAAACTGGAAATAAAACAAGCAACAATAAGGGTAGCAGTTTGGAAGGTTCCAAATACCATAAGCATTGATATATTATGATGGAATAAGGAGTTGGTAAATGCTTTTAAACCATACGTTTGTGATAATAGCACTAATTCGGAAAGCCATGGGCCAAGAAAATAAGTACCAAAAATAATACCATATAGACATAGTATCCATTTAACAATAATCCATCTGTATTTAACCAACCCCCATGGTGTCAATGTTGAGTAAATAAGTCCTGTCACAAAACAACCAAGGGCGCCAGGAATGATAATAAAAATATCAACATAATCCATGGCGGACAGAATACCATATAGTTCACCATCAGTTTTTGCCTGTATAAAAAATTGCTTGCTTGATATTGTGATTGCACCGCCAACCCATAATGAAGCACATAGTATATGGAAAGCTTTTAACCATCTTTGACTTTTAGGAGATAGTTTTTTCATAGTTTTACCCTGCATTGAAAGTTTTGTAAATTATAATAGCTATAGTATAGGATTTAATTACGAGTCTTTACATAGAAATCAAGTACAATATTTTTTGCAATAAAACATAAGAAGTTGCAATCAATGGTTGAATACGTTTCATGACCATGATTCTAAGATTACAAAACATATAAAGCAATAGCGTGGTGCGATAGTTACTTAAAATATGAAAAAATGGATAGATGATGTTTGTTCCTTAATTAGGAACACAATTTTCGTAGCCCTTGTGATGTAAAGCAAGATAAAAAATGAAAAAAGTTTGACAAAGTATAAATTTATCATAGATATTCAATAAATATGTTTTATAATAGGGCAAAGCCATGAGTATTTAATAAAAGTATTATAATAATTATAATATGTGTACAATTCACAGTTGAACATATCTACTTACATAATTTTTTTGCAATAAGCTCTTCTCATTTCATACAATAACTATTACCTTTGATTACATGATAATGTGGGGATATAGCTATGCTTGAAAGGTTGCTCAATATAAGGCTATTTAACAATACATTGAAAGAGTATTGTATAAGTTTGTTAATTTTTATTGCTGCGGTTATAGCTATTTATATTTTTAAAACAGTAATTATAAGAGCATTAAAATCATGGTCACGGAAAACAAAAACAGAATTGGATGATATTGCTGTTGAAGCATTTGAAAAAAAATTCATCCCCTTGATATATATATGTTCATTCTATATCAGTATTATACAATTAACATTACATCCTTCCTTAAAGAAGACATTGGATGTTATTGTATTAATACTGATGACTATATTTGGTGTGATGTTTGTTCTCAATGGGATTAAAATTTTTATTTCCGCTATAATACAAAAAGAAGGCAATGTAACAAAACAAAAAGCATTAAGAGCA
>JAKPOE010000261.1 GCA_029548025.1 Spirochaetota bacterium | reverse complement strand
TGAAGCAAAAAAAGAATTTGATGCAATGACCCAGCACATTAACAGCATGAAAGAAGAACTGCTTAATCTGGAAGAAAATCGTAAAATTTTTACCCGAACCGACGATATGCTTAAAACGGTGCAGACAGCATTATTTGAATTGAATACAATCTTAGCTAAATCACAGGAAGAATCAGCAAAGCTGGATGCATTTCTTGAAAAAGCAGAGTCAATAAAAGATTTACGACGGACTGTTGAACGTGAGCTAAAGGTGTTTGAAACCCGTAAAGAAAAATTAGAAACAGTTGAATCCCAGATAAAAGCTTTAATGGAATTGGCCGACATGATTTCATTAAAGGCGGATTCTTTACAGGATGGCATGCTGAAGGTGGATCAGTTCAACGCGCGAATCGATGCACTGGCAAAAGTGTACAATGATCTTGAAAGCAGAATTCATGAATTGCAGGACTATGAAACAACTATCACCAAAAATCTTGAATCAGTCAATAAAGCCGACCTTATTATGAAATCCATTGAAACAAGGATTAAGACATTCCAATCTACTGTTGAAAAATCAGAAAAGAAAATAGAACGCTTAACAGGATACTTACACAGTATTGAGGAAAACACATTGATATTAAAAACACGTGAACAGGAAATCCGCGAGGTTAAAGAGCATTTTGCCGAACTGGAAGGGCTGACTGCACATATTGAAGAGCGAATTAAACAGATTAATGCCATGTTCCAGAAACTGGAAGATATGCGTGACGAGATAAGTCAGACTGATGGCCGATTGCAGCTTATGTTTCTGGAAACTGATAAGCGTATGAAGCAATTTTCTGACTTTTTAAAAGCAATTGATTCCAATTCCACCATTGGAAAAGAGATGAAGGGTATTCCCAACGTTCAAATAAATGAGCGATTAATAAAAACAGTACGGGAACTATCAAACAAAGGTTGGAGCTCAGAGGAGATTTCCAATAAATTATTGATTGATGAAAATGCTGTGCGATTAATTATCAATACATCCTCTTTATAAGATTCTGGTTTACCATAGACACATCCATCCCTGATAGCAGGTGCGTGGTGAATACAAGCGCTTACATACTGTTGCAAAACATTAATGCATACAATCGTCCTTAATCTTCTCGGCTACATACATCTTAATTAAAGACTGATGGGGAATATCTTTTTTAAGGTGCTTATAAACTTTCTTTTTGTTTTTATGCATATCACATGCTGATAGTATTCGTATAAGTGATTTTAGTGGAGTAAATACAAAGAACAATTTTATTTTTTCGTTTGTTTCCCCGGGCAGGAAATATCTATTTTTAAGCAGTGAATGATTTTCGTCATAATGAACATACAATGGTTCATTAAAGAAAACTTTCTCGCATTCACCAGTAGTAAATTGATGTTTCTTGCAGTTTTCGTTGAGGTTTCTATCATCCCATTCAAAACCTGTTAAATTTGAAAAGTCACCCCTATCCATTTGTATATGTACAGTATATGCATACTAATGAATTTTCTTATTATGCTTCATTGTTCTTTTGTGACATAATGTCTCTTGTTTGTCAATTTATTATCTGTTACTTCTGTGGAAATCTTGTTTATTAATGGTATAAAAAGATTAAAGGAACTCCTTATATAATTCAATAATGGATTTTCTTACAAATTATTTTTCCCACATCAAATGAAATCTTGTTTTTTTATGTAATTCAATATTATTTTGTTATTTTTAACTGCGCACGGATGTTCAGCTCTTGCCGAATAGCTGGCAGGCAACTTCATATAACTCTTAGTAGTATGAGACATGGCAATTATGTATGCGCTTACATAATCTGAATACTCATATCCATTCGTCTCACCTAAAATAAATGAACAATTTTTTCTTTTTCAGCTATTTTATGATAGATAGGTAAAGCTTCATGAACCCGTCATCTTTAATTTTGATATATTACCAATTTGCTATCAAGTTCTTCAGATGGTATAATAAACACAAGTGGCATAATACTGAAATATTATATTGAAAAAAGAAACAAATACCAAACGATATGATTTTGATTTTTTTGACCAACATACCATACGCCAAGCTAAGTGTTGTTTTAGGTAGTCTTTTAAATCTACCATCGTTATTTTTTTAAATAATTGTTTAATATGTTTTCAGCTTCTTTTGCTTCTGCTTCTTCTAAAGCTATACCAAATCTTATTGTTTTGCCTTCATAATCAAAAGCTATTGTTCCACCTACGATATTCCAAACTACAAGATTAAACATATCAGGTGTTCCAAAATATCCAGATGCACGAACATTAGAAATTTTTTTTATTTCATATTTTTTAGAAAAACCAAAACCCAATATATCATTTTTTAAAACAATCTTATTATTTAACTGTTTAATAATTTCTTTACCGAATGCATTCCAGAGCAAGGCATATAATACAAATAATTCGCCTAATAGCCACACAATGAACCAGATAATCATAAAGGGCGTTGGATTTGTTCCTATATCAATGATTACAGCAATCCCACCTGCGGTCCATCCTGCCAGCCATATTACACAAAAAATAATTATAGACCATTTCTTCTTTAAGAGTATATGCATTTCAAAATTTGTTTGCGATATAAGTTGTATTCTATTTTTCATGTCTGCTCCTTATGTAATTGAAAACATCAACTGTAGTTATGCAATATTACATTGAATCAGTCATATGTTTTTTACTTTTATTTGCCCCAAAATTGCACTTGATGTTTTCGCCTTATGCTATGTCTTCACTGGGTGAAATCAAAGATTAAAAATATGACTAAGCCTGTAAGAGTGCTCGACAAATTCCAAAAGCTGTGTTGCACGTTGTTTGGAGCATTTTAAAAACAGTGACCATATACCCAGAGAGCTCTATCAATCTTTCTTCCAATATTTTGATTCCCAAAAATTCTAGTTAATTGATTTATAAAATTTATATAGTCTTTCCACTGATTAATTTGTTGGTACCCAATCTGGTTATTGGGCGGAACATTATTAAGAAAAGCATTTATTGCTATATGTACATATTTATCATAAATAGGGTATTGTCCTTGTGTAAAAAAGTAAATCAAAGAAATGCAGTATACCAGACCAAAATTAGAATTTAGCCCTCGATTATTGAACAAATTTTGAAATAATGTATGAGGATTATTTATATTTATTAGCGTAACAAAATTATTAATTATATAATTTACGATAAGTTTAACATCAATTACATTAAACCTGGTTTTGAATTGAAGAGTATTATTGAAATTATATTTATAAACAACTCTGTTGTTAGATAATCCATGGTCTATTGCTCCTATTTTCCATGCGATAATAAATACAATATCATTTATAGCAATACCCCTTTGCAAAATATTTTGTATTTTTTTTTCAATAAAATGGTTTGTTTTATTTCTATTTGTAATTCTTCTACCAACGTTTGGTGTGCCTAAAAAATAATATTGTTCGTAATACTGTATGAATTGGTTAATATTTAAATAGCTCCCATTAAGATCGTAAAAGGCCATTAGCTTACCCCTTGTGCCAAAATATTTTTACAGCAAGTTTCACACAACTTCTTCATATATACTATTTCATATATCCCATTTATATAAAATTTTCGCATAATTCCTTTTTTAGTTTTATTATGAACATGATATTGTATAGTGATTTCATTATTCGTTATTATTGCCTATATTCTTAAGGAAATCACTCTCTATTTTTTTCCACAAAAATTCTCATGTACCATGGAAACTTTATAACCTTCCACTATCTGTTGTTACTGCGTTTTGTCTTTTATCTTTTCTCGTATCTGCAGTATTATCTCTTCATCGGAAAGTTTTTTCCGTAAAACTATCCTGTATTTAACATCAAATTTAGTAGGTTCAACGCTTTTGCCCGGAAATGAAAATGTCCAGCGCTGGAGGTCCTCTATCATTAAATTGTCAAGCTCCACCAGAAAAGTTAACTGCGTTGGCCGTATCTTCATGATACCGCCTGAATCGGGGAAAAGCCAAACCGTTGCAATGCCCTCCCTTGCTTCATCTATTTGATTATATTGTGCTATCTCTTCAAGGATATATTTATCACCACTTTCATCAGCAATACGCGCAATCTTATCTTTAAAGTTAACCTGAACAACCTTGTAGCTTTCAGGGGTTATAAGGACCCTGAAGGCTTCCTGCCCGGTTGTTTGCTCAAGGAATTTTTGATTTTCAAGAGCAAACGGGTCTTCATCTTGTTTGTGTTTGATAGTTGTTGTGCATCCTGCTATCATCATTACAATGAAAATGGAACATAGTAACTTTTTCATAATATCTCCATAAATCTTTCCAGCTTACTTGACAAAATAAAGCAAATATACTATCTAGACATCACTGTATAAAAAATTATTATATCACCTATTGTGTACGCTCATTACAAATGAAAAATATTTTTTAGTAATACACCAAACTATATTGTATTATACAATAATTTCAAGTAAAATTATATGTTCAGTGAGATAATTAAACAGCTCCCTTCATACTTTGAGTCGCAGAATAATCCTGTTATTTATTTGTTACTTTTTTTCAGTGCAATTCTGGAAAACCTCATACCGCCTATTCCGGGTGACGTTGTTACTGCATTTGGAGCATTTATGGTTGGAACAGGGAAATTACATTTTATAGGCGTTTATCTATCAACAACCCTTGGTGCTACTACGGGTTTTACGCTACTATTTTTAATTGGAAAATTTTTAGGGAAAGAGTTTATGCTGAACAGTAAATTCAATTTTTTTAAATATGACAATATACTTAAGGCTGAACTATGGGTACAAAAATATGGAAATTGGCTGGTGCTTTCAAACCGCTTTTTGCCAGGTATCCGCAGTGTCATTTCTTTAACTGCTGGTTTTTCTAATTTACCTACACATACAGTTTTGCTGTTTTCTCTTTTAAGCGCTTCGGCATGGAATTTAATTATTATATATCTTGGCTATTCGTTAGGTAATAACTGGTTTATTGTGCAAAACAAAATAAGTTACATTTTGTCACAATATAGCAAAGTATTATTATTTGCCGGCTGTATAGTTTTATTGGTATATATCGCAATTAAATTAAAAAAATATGTAGCAAAAAATTAGTTATGCATATATATTATATTTCCTGTGTTATGTTTATGATTTTATGGAGACATTGAATGAATTTTGAAGAATATTTTGACAACGACACAATACAGATAGAAAATACCATAATGGCAAGCGATCTTTCCAAAATAGATACCGCTATGCCATCAACAATTCACATTATACCGGTTCGCTATAAACCTATATTTCCTGGTATTATTACCCCGCTTATTATAGCAAAACCAAGATTTATGCACTCAATTGATGAGGCATTAAACATCTCAAGGTCTATTGGTATCGTTGTACTAAAAGATGATGACGTTGAGGATGTTGCATTAGATGATATAGAGATGTTTGGCACAGCTGCAAAGATAATTAAAAAAATTAATCTTCCTGATGAAAGCATCAATGTGCTCATCAATAGTGTTTGCAGGTTTAAAATCAACAAAATAACTGAAGAGAAAAGTAACATCCTGGCAAAAGTTGACTATATCTACGATAAGGCAAATCCAAAAAATGTAGAGATCAAAGCTTTAACACGCGCAATATTAAGTCAGCTTAAAATATTATCTGAAAGCAATCCTCTGTTTACTGAAGAGATGAAGCTGACAATGCTCAATGTTGATGAACCAGGACGAATTGCAGATTTTGTGACATCTATCTTAAATCTGGAAAAACACGAATATCAAAATATACTGGAAACAATCAATGTAAAAACACGTCTGGAAAAAGTGCTGGTTCTTTTACAAAAAGAACTGGAGGTTTTATCCGTTCAGCGAAAAATACAAAATCGTATCAATGAGAAGATATACAAACAGCAGAAAGATTATTTTTTACGTGAACAATTAAAAATCATAAAACAGGAATTGGGAGTAGAGGATGACAGGCATCGTGAAATTGAACAGATGAAATCTTCAGCGGAAGCATTGCATCTTAACCATGAATCCAGAGAAAAGATTTTTGAGGAAATAAACAGGCTCAACTATATAGAATCAAATACTCCGGAATATACCATAGCCCGGACCTATATTGATACTGTTCTTTCTTTACCATGGAATACCTATACTGATGATTATTTAAATATTGAGTACGCAGAAAAAATTTTAAAGAAAAGTCACTATGGATTAAATGATGTCAAAGAAAGGATTATCGAATTTTTAAGTGTAAGGATGCTACGACCTGATTCAGGTGGTTCAATATTGTGCCTTGTTGGGCCTCCTGGCGTAGGGAAAACATCCATGGGACAGGCTATTGCTGATTCGTTAAAACGAAAATTTTTCAGGGTTTCATTGGGAGGAATCCGCGACGAGGCAGAGATAAAAGGGCACCGCAGGACCTACATCGGAGCAATGCCGGGTAAGATAATTCAGGGCATGAAGATATGTAAATCCAAAAACCCTGTTTTTATGCTGGATGAGATTGACAAGCTGTATCAGAGCTATCAGGGGGACCCTGCTGCATCGTTATTAGAAGTTCTTGATTATGAACAAAATCATACATTCAGGGATCATTATATTGATATGCCTTTTGACCTTTCAAAGGTTTTTTTCATTACAACTGCAAATACATCTGAAACTATTCCTGATGTGTTACTTGATCGTATGGAAGTCATTCGTATTCCGGGATACATTGCTGAAGAAAAGTATGAGATTGCAAAACATTTTTTGTTGCCAAAACAGCTTAAAAAACATGGTTTAGCCCATAATCCCATTAAATTAGATAAAAATGTCTTATATTGTATTATCAACGGTTGGGCGCGTGAGGCAGGAGTACGAGGTTTAGACAGACAGATTGAACGTCTTTGCCGGAAAAAGGCAAAATCAATTGTTAAAGAGGATGATTCATTCCCTGAACATCTTGACAGCAATGAACTTCGCAGGCTTCTGGGAGCGGAGATATATACTGATGACACCATTCCTGAAAAACTTAACCCAGGCGTAGCAATAGGATTGGCATGGACAACAACCGGTGGTTCTATTCTATTAATTGAATCGCTTTCCACGCCAGCACAGGCAACACCTGCATTAACACTGACAGGTAATATTGGCGATGTCATGAAAGAATCGGCAACTATCGCCTATAATTACATTAAACATTACTGTGCTAACAATTATCAGGCAATAGATTATCTTACCAAAAATAACATCCATATCCATGTCCCGGCAGGAGCTATCCCCAAAGATGGACCGTCTGCCGGTATTACCATGGCAACAGCGCTCTACTCACTGGTATCGCAACAGCCAATGACAAAACGTATTGCTATGACAGGCGAGCTTACCCTTTCAGGGCGGATATTGCCGGTTGGCGGCATTAAAGAAAAAATTATTGCTGCTAAACGTGAACATTGTGTTTCAATCATACTGCCAGCGGAAAACAAACGGGAAATACATGAAATACCTTCACATATTATAAAGGATATGTCACTATTTTTTGTTGCCCATATTGATGAAGTCTTTGATATAGTATTCCATTAACCAATGTAACGATGGCTTCATAGACTGTTTTTATCAAATAGGTTTTGTAATGCACATGTAGTGCATAATACTATTGTTATGTATCAACTATCGATAGAAAGATAGGGCAAAGGGATGTATGTATAAATACAGTATAGGCATGGTTGTACTCATACTCAGTATATCAAGTGTAGCAAGTGCACAGATCAATGGCACTGCCATGGGTGGTATAGTAACAGTAACATCCGAAGGAAGCAATGATACCACGCGAAATCCAGCCCTTTTAGGAATAGTAGCCAATCCTATTATCAATATGTATGGCACAGGCACAGCTTTTTATAATGAAGAAACCAACCCCCGGATGCATGCTTCAGGTATAACTATCAATTCAGTTAAACAATCCAATGATTACTACTATACATTTTCTATTGTTGCTGGATATGCAAAACCTTTAGGCAAAGGAACAATAGGGGTCAGCCTTTCATCAAAGGATAATCTGTATCTGCGAAGAAAAGATGTAGAAAAACTCAGTGGTGATGTTTTCGGCATTTCTTTTACCCAGACACAAACCACTACAACTGATGAGATAGCCCCCACCGTTACCATAGCCTATGGATGGAAATTATTTAACAATAACTTTGCAGGATTACAAATTGCCGTAACCCCATTCCTGTCAAATAATGACACCAAAACCGATAATAGCTTATCCCCTTCATACAACTTTACACTAAAAGAATATGCACTTATCATACAACCTGCAATTGGTTACCTGATAACCGATGGGACATCACAGGTTGGATTACGTTTTATCCCTTCAACAGTTAAATTGACCAAAAAAAAAGTAGATGCCAATTTTAGCACAGGCGATAGTTCATATAATGATGACTTGAAGATTCAACAATTGGAAGGCCCTCAGATTAATGCAGGGGGATATGTACAGATCATTCCAACATTAGGAATAGCACTGGAAGCTGGTTTCATTATGCCCAGCGAATACAGCAATACCAGTATACAGGTAACTGACAATCCATCTCCCGCCATTAAACATCAGTCTATAGAAGTGAAGAACAATCCAATACTACTATTAAAAGGCGGCACCCAATATACCATCAATGGATCACTGCAGATTATGAGTGGCATAGCATTTTTTCATCTTTTTAATAATGCTGCCAACAGCAACAGTAAGGGAAGGGGAAAATATAATTTTTTATTAATGACATTGGGATGCAACTATATGTATACGCCTGATATCGTAATTACAGGCTTGCTTATCGTGTCACGTAACAGCATTAATACATATTATCATTCAGATGACAGCATTTCGCTGGAATCAGAAACAAAATCCAATGTGTGGACCATTACAGTAGGTGCAGGCATATCGTATAAATTATAATGTGTTATACCCTGTAATCATGCAAAAAAGCTCCAACTCTCCGTGCAACAACAATACCCACATCACCGCGGGTTATACCATGGCTTTTTGAGTGAACCATGGTACATTCTTTTTTTTCTGAGGGTATTTTCATGAACAGCTCAAAAGCACCCCTGGGGTCAACCGTTGTATCGCCAGCACCCTGCATTATTAATACCGGGATATAAATGTCGTTAAGCCGTTTCTCAACAACATCCATCAATGTTTCCATCTGATGAATGCCAGAAACGGGGTTTTTAAGATAGTTAATATCAGGATTATCAGGATGATTGGGGATAAAATCCAGCCTGCCAATCTTTTTTATTTTTAAAAATGATAAAAATTTATTCCATGTATCCACGGCAGGAGCAAGCCCTGAAGCAATATTCTTTAATTTATACGGTGCACTGATTGCCACAGCGCCGCATAGAGCATCTTTTTTATTAGCAGCATGCAGCAGCGCAAGCCCGGCACCGGTAGAAAAACCACAGATAAATACCTTTTTAACTAAATTTTTTACAACAATATAGCCGCGGTTTACTGATTCATACCATTCGTCATAGCTCCTTGTTGCAAGATCCTCTGGTGATGTGCCATGCCCTCTAAGCCGTGCACAGTATACCGTGTATCCCTGATTATATAAAAAATCAGCAAGCTCACGCATCTCTGCAGGTGCAGCCATATAACCATGTACTAGCACCACCCCTGCTCTTGCAAACAGCCTCTTTTTAAAAAACGGCATACCAATATACTTTGGTTTTGTTTCGCCCTGTTTAAAATAATGCTTATAGTCATTTTCAAATATCTGCACATCGCGCTGATAAAACGATTGTGCAATACTTCGCCGCACGCACACCATTGGGGTCCAATACAAAATTTGTAACCTGCGCGTCAGATTCCGCAACGGTTCTATTTCATTTTTTAAAACCTCAACAATGTTGTCCTTCCGTATTGTATGGAACTCATATGCCCGGGAAAATTTTTGTTTATTTTTATAGATAATGCCATTGTTGACAGTTATAAGTCCCTCCGATTTAGCCGCATCAATAAAATCGTTATATCGCCCATGAGGATCATCGGTTAAAAGATAGCCCTGTTTCAATTTTAATGCGCTATGGCACGATGGTAATTCTAATTTTTTTAATGCCGCAATTGCACAATATGCCTTTGTTTTAAAATCACCTTCTTTTATTTTGTTTGTAGCTCTCGTCAATAAATACGAAAAGATATGATCATGGTTGATGGTTGTCATTGTATAAATGTCATGCATATATCGATACATAATATCAATGGCA
>JAKPOE010000257.1 GCA_029548025.1 Spirochaetota bacterium | reverse complement strand
CAACGCTATATCTCATCAGTTTTGAACAGCTTTACAAAAATGTTCCCAACATCCATAGTTTCAGCCGGCGAAACCATCTATTTAATTGGGTTTAATACCGGCAATACCATTGATTTCAATAACTATCGCCAGAATTACCTTGCCAATTTTTTAAAATCTGATACCGGAAAATCCGTTGCAGCACTAATCCCTCATTTTAATCCAAAAGAACTGGATATGTTTTTTCAGTCAACTCACCTTGCCTATCTTAACACTGCAATCAAACACTCTGCAATGTTAAATACCGATATTATGCCGCAAGCATATTTTGAATATTTAGCTAACACGCTTAAGCAAACTGATTCATATACAGGCAATTTCATAATGCAACCAGCAGTTATGGCAATCATAATGATTTGTATTGTGGTTGCTGCTACTGTCTATTTTTTACGACGGGGTAAAGAGCACGCAGTAAAAGGGCTGGTGGTATTTATTGCAGGTTTTATCAGTATGTCGGCTATGGTTATTGCACTTATGGCTTACCAGAATGTATACGGAATTCTTTATTACAGGATAGCATTTTGTAATGCGCTCTTTATGCTTGGTTTGGCTTCTGGTTGTACAACAACATTTGCTGCAAAGCCACTATATGCAATGCGGATAGTGATACTCATCGGTAGTTTGGCAATGCTTGCTCTTTTCATCATCATGAAGCATGTATGGTTGCTGTATTGTGCTATTTTTTTCATAGCAGCAATCACAGGCTCTTTGCTACCATTACTGTTAAAAAATACGCAGGAAACATATACAAAACGATTGCTGGCTTCTACACTGGATGCCAGTGATCACCTTGGTGCAATGTGCGGAGCTTTAGCTGCACCGTTTATTGTACTCCCTATTTTTGGGATGTACTCCATTGGCATCTTACTACTGCTTTCAATAAGCCTGTTTATATTCAAAAAATGGATATAGAAAAATTGTATACATCATCAACTATTATATTACAAAATTTGGCTCATTTTTTACAGTAGCATACCATTCATCCATCTTCTGTATCTGTTCTTTGCTTCCACGAACCAAAACCCAGTAACTGCCCTCGGCACCGCCTACTCCACCTGCTGCAAAAAGTTTAGCCTGTGCGCCAATAACCAGATGTATGGCATCAAGCTCTGTGATAATATTCCCTGTAACAGGAAAATACCGTACACCCTCGGTTGTAGTGGCATTAATCATTTGAGACAACTCGTTTATATTATCATGCAGTCGCTTTTCCAATCCTACCGGAATATAAAGCTGTACTCTTTTCCCTATGACAACCTGCATAATTGCACCGGTAGTACCAGCCTGGGGATGCCCTATTAACACTGCAGCCTGCTGCAGCTCTATATTGACTGCATTTGCTCCTTTGATGATTATGTCACCTTTTTGCAGGTCACCCATAACATCAAATATTGTTTTATTTTTTTCATATATACCACCTTTAATGACGACATCACCTTTAAATGTCGATTCATCGGGCAATCGCCCTGATTCAGTGCGCTTATACCATGACGGCAATGTTATTCCTCTAAAAAAATGTTGCATTGAAAATCCTTCTGACTGATTGACATGGCGCAGCATCTCTTCAGCAATATATCCATTGGTTGTACCGGCTACGATAACAATAGTTTTGCTGCGCAGGGCTTCTATAATCTCTGGAATATACAGCATTGATTGTGCAATCATCCTTTTTCCAGCAGCAGGTGTAATAAGGTATTGTCTGGCAATCATAGTTACCTCACTATCAAGAATATATTCAATAAAAAGATCATGGTATAATCTATACAAAAAGCAAACAAAACTACAAAGCTTGTGGAGACGGCTATCATCATAAAGATGTTAGCTATACTTATCATGAAGATTTCCCTGTAGTATAACGCTGCCATATATAATAAACGGGAATGCCCAGTAGTAGTACACCAATAGCAAAAGCTGAGGTAATGGTCCAGCAGCAGAGCGCTGCAATCATCATGATGATGGTCAATACAACATATACAAGGGGAACAAGGGGGTATAGCGGTGTTCTGTACGAGCTTTTGAGCTCGGGATGTTTTTTCCGAATAACCATGAGCCCTATGACGGTTAACACAGGGAATACATTGAGCGCAAAACCCATGTAGATAACCAGCGACATAGCCGTTCCTGAATATACATAGATAACCGCCAGAATCATCTGTAAAACAATAGCATAGAGCGGAGTACCAAAACGGTTGCTGATTTTTGACAACAATGAAAAGATCATGTTATTGTTAGCCATAGCATAATACACACGTGGCCCTAGCATCATCTGTGCAGATACTGACGATAAAAGTATAATGGCGATAGTTATACTAAAAAAATTGCTTGCAACAGGACCAAATAATGCATTGGCTGCAATAGCACCTATCTCATCATGATTCATGATATTAATGCCATCGGTTGACATAAGAAAAACAATATTTAAAAGGATATACAAAACTGTGGTGATAGTTACTCCCCAGAACATTATCCGCGGCAAATTTTTTTCAGGAGCTACTATCTCACCTGCAATATAGGTAGCACCATTCCATCCTGTGTAGGCAAACATCACCATTAAAAGCGATAGTCCTATCAATGGGATTGAACCTGCTTCCACGGTGCCATAGTGCGCATAGAGCCTGTGAATAGCGGAACTATCGAGCACATAAAACCCTGCAATAATAAATGCCGCAACGATAGCAATTTTTATGACAGTAAGGATATTCTGTATGGCGCTTCCCCGTTTTACCCCCATTATATGAATACAGCCAAATGTTATGATGATAAGCGCAGCAATATTTTTTTGCCAGAAGATATCATCGGTAATAGTGGTTATACCAGTAGCATGAATGTTTATAAAAAATTTATTGAGATACTGCACTAAAAGCATGGAGCTGGTTGCAACCGGTGCAGTAAATCCAACAATGAGTGATACCCACCCCGTTAAAAATGCAGGGAGGTTGCCAAATATTTTCTTTAAATAAATATATTCACCGCCAACATCAGGCCATAGTACAGCTAATTCACTGTAGCTTAATGCGCCACACAGAGCAACAACACCACCTAACACCCACAATAGTATAACAATCAGAGCGTTGTTGGTCATGCCCAATATATTGCCTGTTGTCATAAAAATCCCGGTGCCAATCATATCGGCAATGATAACCATTATACCGGTAAAGAGTCCTAACTGGCGTTTAAGCTCCAAAAAATTACCTCTTATTTTGACATGACATACGCAGTTTCTAATTTAACCGAAAGCACCTTTGAAACTCCGGGCTCTTCCATTGTTACACCAAAAATAGAATCGCATACACTCATTGTTTTTTTGTTATGAGTAACAATAACAAACTGAGTGGATTTTGAAAATTTCTGAACAAGCCGTATAAAACGGCCTATATTCTCTTCATCAAGTGCAGCGTCAATCTCATCCAGGAAGCAAAAGGGCGAAGCTTTTACCATATATGTTGCAAACAAAAGCGCAATCGCTATCATGGAGCGTTCGCCGCCTGATAGCATATTTATATTTTTATTCTTTTTCCCGGGTGGACGCACTATAATCTCAATACCACTTTCAAGAACATTTTCAGGATCGGTTAACTCAATAATTGCTTCGCCACCATTAAAAAGCTGCTTAAATATCTCCTGAAAATTTTTTTGAATTTCTTTAAAAGTCTGTAAAAACAGATCTACGGATTGTTTATTGATGTCAGCAATAACTGACAGAATATCTTCACGGGCTTTCTCTATATCTTTTTTTTGTTCAATATAATATTCAAATCGTTTTTTTAAGTCCTTATATTCTTCTATTGCTAAGTTGTTAATAGGTCCAAGCTCCTGGATTTGCTGTTTTATATTTTGCAGTTCGCTATTAATGCTTTCATACAATGATTCATCAAGCTTTATGCTGGTATCAGTTAGGCGTGTTTCATATTCAGTCCATAAATATTCTTCAATTGAATTTAATCTAAACTGCAATTCAACAATATTTTTATCCAGAGAGCTTATCCTGTCGGCAAGCCGTTGCAGTTGTTCCATGTCTTTTTTTGATGATTGCTTACGTCCAATAATTTTTTTTTCTATTTCATCACGTTTTACAATCAGATCATGAATCTGCTGTTTCAAATCATTGCTCTTTTCATTAAATTCAACCATGCTATTCTGCCATTGCTCTATCTCTTTCACCAGTTCGCTGATATAGTGTTGCAACTTTTTAATTTCATTTTCCAGGTGTACCTTTTGCTTTACATCATCGGCTATCTGCCTTTCAATAGTCTGAATGTGTTTATCAATCCATGCTTTTTCATTTTCATTCCTGGATAAATCCTTCTCAACACGGGTAATCATATTATTAACTTCGTCAAGCTCTTCCTGCTCACTGTGTATGCTTAATTCCAATTGATTGATATCATTCCGTAACGTTTCTATATCCTCAGTAGTTTTAAGGATTGCTTTATCAAGCCTTTCTTTTTCGGCGTGTATACCTGTCTTATCAAACAGTATGCTTCTAAATCCGTCTTCATAATTTTCAAAAAGCTGTATATCCTGCTTCAATACATCAAATTTAATTTTTTTTAACTGCTGTATGGCTTCGTCAACCAGATTCAAAGATAAATTATGCAATGCATTCTGCAAACATGTTTCTGCTTCGGCAAGCTCGCTGTGAATTTGCTCCCTCACCTGCTCACGCTGGCTTTCAGATGATTCTAATTCGGATTTACGTTTTTCAATAGCATCAACCAGTTGTTTAATAACTATCTCCAATGACTCCCTCAATTTTTTTACGGTTATCTCAAAATCCTTAATGGCATGTTTTTTTTGTTCGATAGCATCTCTAAATGAATGTATATTCTGAATTTTCTTTTTCCGGTGAGTATAAAGGTTTTCAAGCTGCTGTTTATCGCTGGCAATATTGTTAACGATTATCTGGCTTTGCTGTATATTCTTTTCTTTTTCTTCAGTCAATTTTTTTACAGTTTCATCAATTTCATTGATGCGCTGTCTGGTAGCAGTAATTTGCTGTTCCTGCTGTTGAATAAGCTGTTTATTCCGTGAAGTTTTCCCATCTATATCTTCAAGTTTTATAGTATAGGTATGCAGCTTTTTATCCCATTCAAAGAGCTGCAACTGAATATCATTTTTTCTTTTTTCATCATTTTCATTTTCTGATGATATAAGGGTAACCTTCTTTGAAAGCTCTTCGCGTTCGGCAAAAAGTTTTTCCCTGTCTTCGGTTACCTTCTGCAATTTTTTTTGAAAATCCCTGTATCGCAATAATTGCAGGGAAATATCATTCCTTTTATATTTCTCGCGCAAGCCAAAATAGATTTTTGTTTTTTCAGCCTGTTTTGATTTTAAATCTTTTTCGCGTTCAACTTCTTTAATAATATCGTTTAACCGTGCTAAATTAACCGTAGTGTCCTCAAGCTTTTTTAACGACTCTTTTTTCTGAACCTTAAATCGCGAAATGCCCGCAGCCTCTTCAAAAATATAGCGACGGTCTTCAGCTTTTGTTGAAAGAATTAAATCTATTTTGCCCTGCTCCATAACAGAATATGAAGCTTTACCAAGTCCGGTATCAAGAAAAAGCTTTTCAATATCTTTAAGCCTGACAGGTGATTTATTTATCATATATTCGGATTCACCATCGCGGAAAACCCTGCGGGTGACAGTTACTGTGTCAGAATCAATATGTAATATCCTGTTTGTGTTGTTAATAACCAGTGAAACCTCAGCCAGTGACAACGGTTTGCGCTGATCGGTACCGGCAAAGATAATATCTTCCATTTTATCGCCGCGGATATTCTTTGCCTGTTTTTCGCCCAGCACCCATTTGGTTGCATCAACAATATTTGATTTACCACAACCGTTTGGACCAACGATTGCGGTTATGCCTTTTTCGAAATGTATCTTTATTTTATCGGCAAATGATTTAAATCCAAATATTTCCAGTGAGTCTAAATACATTGATACCACCTTACAATGGTTATAGCATTATGCATGATTATAGTGCAGTAATTTCTTTACGATTATCTACGGGAATCTTTAAAAAAACTCTGGTTAACATGGTAAAAAATCAGGAAAAACTGTTTTTACCACTATAGTGTCATAAAACAGCATTAATCATTGCCATTGAAAACTTTTTCCAATTTTCTCATGGTCATCGTTAAAAATCAGGGTTTTCGTAATTATCAATTATTATCAATATAAACAAACATATCTCCAATACGTATGCCACAAAAAAATATCCGGAATTGAATTATCAGGGTTATCCTTATGCCGCACTATAAAAAGCAATTACATGCAACATACCAATAATTGCGCAACAACATTTTTTAAAAAAAGATTTACCCAGACCTGGCTATGTTGAGGAAAATAATTGTTGCAATAATAAAGTAATAGTATTATCATCGCAGTAACAGGATGATGAGCACCATCAAACAACAATCCTTATGTTTAATTGGCACACATAACGGCAGAAACTATAAAAATAGTATTGACCTATATGTTATGTATTATCATCAAGGAGTTGCTGATGGCTGCGCTGTAGCCGCTCAATAAGAGATGGAAATGGATTGTTACCGTTGTTCTGAACCGTAGAAAACCATCCTGAACCGTAGGACGTCATCCTGAACCCCGATTCAGGATCTAACAGTGATGAATAATTATTTTTTTAGGAAGTTCCATTGTAAACGAGAAGTAGTATAGTAATAATTACCATTAATAAAATTACGGCGAAAATGAAGATGAAAAATTGTAATAACATTATGATCCATATTGCCATTGTTATGTGCGCTGTGATGCTTGTCATAGCATGCGATAGGGTTAATCTTCACGAAATAGCCGATAGTGACTCGCGTACAGCATATGCTATTGCTTATAATGGCTCGGTATATAAGCTCATCATAGCAAATATATATTTTGATAAAAAATTTACCAGCTCTACTGTTTTACCAAACCCCATGGGAGGTATTGCAGTAAACAAAGAAAAGGATATTATGGTTTACAACAATACAACCATGCTTGCACTATCAACTCCTGATTTAAAAAATTGGATTACTTCAGGTGCCTATCCATTATATAATACTGTTTTAGGTTATCATGATTTCTTTTTATATTTTAATGAAATCAACCAACAAATTAATCAATTTGATGAAGATACTATGAGCTGGAATGTATTTGCCACAGCATCAAGCAATTCATTAGGGATGTTTCAGGCTAACAATTCACAAATATATATTGTTGAACCCAGCGGAACAAATCTACTTTTTTATACTCTCGATAATCCAAGTACGCCGTTTTTAACAGTTGATATAGGTTTTACACTTGTAAATCCTTTTGGGGGTTATGCAAATAACAACATTTTTTATATCTGGAGATATAATCCAACAAATTCAATTTTTAAAATTTACTCCGGGACTTATAACGTTCTTAATCCTTCCATTGCTGTTGGTGATATATTAACTGACGTAACCGTAACTGATGACGATAAAGTCTTTGCTATAGTATCTGAATCGGGAAATGTGTATTTAAAACAAATTATTTCGGATGGCAATTATCCATCCTTATATAATTTTGGCACAACCGGGACATTTACTATTGATACACTTGATAGCACTCATCTTATTATTGCATCCTATGGTAATACTGAAAGTTACAATGGTTTATTTATCTATAATATAAAAGATAGAAAAATAGAAAAAATTATCACTACCGAAGATGTTATTGCGTTGTGTGTTCCGCGCTAAATTTTTTATTTCATGTACAGGTAAAACGCTTCTATCCATAAGAATGAAAATGTGGTATCATGTCATCCTGAACCGTAGAACGTCATCCTGAACCCCGATTCAGGATCTATCTAATAGTATATATTGAGATTCCGGGTCAAGCCCGGAATGACAGTGTGGTAAAGAGATTCCGGAACGGGAACGGAATGACATTGTCGCCATAATTTTATTGATGGTAAAAGTTTTCCCTCTCGAATATTAGTTTACTAAATTAAAAAATAGCTTGAACATATGTTTAATCCAATTCATTATTATACTCATGGGTTTATTAATAATCATTTTACTTTTTATTCCAGGATGAACAATGAAACGTAGTAAAATGTTATACTGTTGTTTGTTGATACATGTACCAGTATTTGTATCCTGTTTATCCGTACCGTCATCACAGCATGATAAAATGAAAACATTTACCTTCTCATCTGACACGGTAAAACTTACGAAAAGCAAAGAACTCATTGACAATACTGCAACCTATGAGTTGTTGTTTGCCTTATCCGAAAATGCTCAATGTGTGGAGCTATCGGTTTCCACACAGGATAGAAACGGCAGGAAGGTGCGCTGTGCTTATATCGTGGAATCATTGGTTGATGTTTCTAAATATGCAAAAAAACCTGCTAAGCCCATCTATGCTGAAATTGCAAAAAATTTTGATATCAACTGGCGTTTCCAGAGTAAGATATCAATTTGCAACGATAAAACTGATCCATTGAAAAGACTCAATAAGGGTAACTATCGCCTCAGAATTTCAGCATTTACCAATGATTTTTATATTTTTACCGTTGATATAACATCACCGGTTGAAATTTTATTTATACAATAACTATCGCACAAATATGCCAAAACACTATGATGACATAGAATCCGAAGACCTGTATGAAATGGCCATGCAATGGGCTGCGCAGGGTTTTTTTGAAAAAGCTATTGAGCTTATAAAACGGTCAATAGAATTAAATCCACATTTTATTGGTGCATACATTGATCTGGCAAACCTTTATGCAAAAAAGCATCAATACCAGGATGCTTTCCATATATTAAAGAAGGCATCAAAAATTGATACAAAATTTCATAGATTGAATTATTTAATGGCAAAATACGCTTATAAAAGTGGCAATTACATAGCTGCACTACAATACGTGGATAAAGCTATAGCAATCTCCCCGGAAGCATTGTATGTCAAAGCTAAACACATTATTGCACATAAGCTTAGCAACGAATAACATAATAGCGTTCAATAGCCGCGACGGACAATGAACGTTTTTTTATTATAGAAAGCAAAACCATTGACTATAAAATATTTTACTTGATTTAAATAAAGAATCTTCACATTATTGGTTTTATATCATTATAATTCTCTAAGGAGGTTTGTATGAAAAGGTTTTTATTAGTGGTACTCATAGTATTTACTGCTTCAACGGTTTTTGCTGCGGGTATTGGTGTCAAAGGTGGCTATTCAAAGATGTATGATGATTACTCTGACTGGTTTGATGACACATGGAATATTGGTGTATATTTTGATTTAGGTAAATTTTTATTCGACACATTGCAGTTCAGGCCAGGGCTTGATTATCTATCACTTGAACCAGATGAAGGTGATGGCGATGTTGATGTTTATGGCATTCATATTGATTGGTACTGGTTCTTCATGGGCAAAAAGCAAATTTCGCCATATTTAGGATTTGGACCTGCTTTAAATTACTATGATTTTGACAGTAATTCTACCATAGATGAGGATTCTGATGCCGGTATAGAAGGCTTTGCCGGTGTTGAATTTAATTTGACCGGTCCATGGACATTACTGGTTGAACTGCGCTATCTATGGCATGATATAGCCGACAGGGATACAACGATAGTAAAATTTAACGTTGGGTTGATGTATTATTTTTAGATGATGATAATTCTATGGCTATGGCGATGAAACAATCGCCATGGCCATAGTGTATATTGCTTAGTGTGATAACCTTTTTTTATCAAAATCACTGCGGGTAAAGAGAGAATATACGGTAATACCTTTTTCCTCAATAGCTTCTCTGCCGCCTTCCTCCCTGTCTATAATGACCGCTGCAGCAACCACCTGTAAGCCCGATTCAGTAAGCCTTTCTATTGCGGTGATAGTTGATCCGCCGGTAGTAATGACATCATCAATAGCTATGACATTTTTTACCCTGGTGATATCCCCTTCAATCCATTTCTGTGTACCGTGCTTTTTTGGTTCTTTGCGCACTATCAACGGGTAAAGTATCCTGCCCTGCAAGTATGCTTCCATTGCAGTTGACAACGAAATAGGGTCGGCTCCCAATGTTAATCCGCCAATGGCATCAGCAGGTATATCCTGTATTAATGCATACATACATTTACCCGTCAGGATGCATCCTTCAGGATATAACGTGGTAGCCTTGCAATCAAAATAGTATGGGCTCTGTTTCCCCGAAACAAGGGTAAATGGCGGGTTGTCCCTGTACATAAATGATTTTTGATAGAGTATTTCAAATAGCCGTTCTTTATTGGTCAATGGTTGTTCTCCTTGTATTTTTTTGGCCACAGCTTTTTTAATCTTTCCCTGATGTTTTTTTCGTTACCTTCTAACGATGGCGTGTAAAAAATCAATTCTTTTATTGCATCGGGCAAATATTGTTCGTCAACAAAATGGCCGGGATACTCATGGGGATACTTATACCCTTGAGCATAGCCAAACTGCTGCATAAGTTTGGTGGGAGCATTTCGTAAATACAGCGGTATCTCGTGAATACCCTGCTGCACAACCTCCTTTGCGTTGAGCAGTGCCATATACGATGCATTGCTTTTGGGACACGATGCCAGAAAAGTTGCCATATGTGCCAGTATTATCTCACACTCGGGCAGTCCTATATTCTTTACCGCAATCATCCCTGAGGTTGCCACCGTTAATGCAAGTGGATACGCATTGCCAATATCCTCCGAAGCAAATATTACCATTCGGCGTGCAATAAATTCGGGTTCTTCACCGGCAACAAGCATCCGTGCTAAATAATAGATAGCTGCATTGGGGTCAGAGCCTCGCAATGATTTTATAAATGCTGATATCGTATCATAATGTTTATCACCGCTTTTATCATAAGCAATGCTCTGCTCCCGGTATGCCTCCAGTATAATCTCTTTATTGAGTTCCCCCTCACCGTTTAAAAATACCGCTGCTTCAAGTATGTTCAATGCTCGCCGCGCATCACCCATTGCCAGTTGTGATATACTGTCCAGTGCTTCATCAGGTATACTTATATTTTTGTGCGATAGTTCCTGATCATGAGTCAATGCCCGGGTAACTATCACCCTTATATCGTCCTCCTGCAAAGGATACAGCCGTAAAACACGGGTTCGCGACAATAACGGCGAAATAATGCTGAACGAAGGATTTTCAGTGGTTGCTCCTATTAAAACGATATCACCACTTTCAACAGCACCAAGCACTGCATCCTGTTGCGCTTTGTTGAAGCGGTGAATCTCATCAATAAAAAGCAATGTTTGGATGCCCCGTGAACGGTTATCCCTTCCTTTTTCTATAACCTTGCGCACATCAGCAACGCCTGCCGAAATAGCGCTTATAAAATACGAATCCATTTGGCATGTATGCGCAATAAGCCTTGCCAATGTAGTTTTTCCCGTTCCCGGGTCACCCCACAGGATAATCGACAGAGCTTTCTTCTGATCAAAGACAGAATACAACAGTTTGCCTTTTGAAAGCAGGTGCCTCTGACCAACAAATTCCTCAATTGTTTGCGGGCGCATCCGTTCGGCTAAGGGAACATAGGTGTCTTTGTTAAATAGATTCATTATTACATGCTTCTTCTATACATACCACCAACGCTGTAGAGTGCATCAGTTAGCTGTCCTAAAGAGCAATATTGAGCAACATCCATTAATGTTTCAAACACATTTTCATGTTGTTTTACTATTTGTTTTAATTTTTGTAAGGCTATATCGGCTTCCGGCTTCCATACCCTGTGAAATTGCGCTAATGATTCAAGCTGTACATCTTTTTCTTCCGGCGTTGCTCGTACAACCTCATTGGGAATCTGTATGGGTGAGCCATCCTTTGAAAGAAAGGTGTTTACTCCTATAATGGGCAATTCACCGGTCATTTTTTTATTTTCATAGTAAAGTGATTCTTCCTGAATTTTATTGCGCTGATACATGGTTTCCATGGCTCCTAAAACGCCACCGCGTATACTGATATTGTTAAACTCAGCAATAACAGCCTCCTCCACCAGATCAGTCAACTCTTCTATGATGAATGCTCCCTGCAGTGGGTTCTGATTTTTTGCCAGTCCATATTCCTGGTTAATAATCATCTGTATTGCTAATGCCCGGCGCACCGATTCTTCCGTAGGCGTGGTTATTGCTTCATCATATGAATTGGTATGCAAAGAATTACAATTATCATAAATGGCATACAAAGCCTGAAGGGTGGTACGTATATCGTTAAATTCAATCTCCTGTGAATGAAGCGATCTCCCCGAAGTTTGTATATGATATTTAAGCATCTGTGAACGTTCATTACCACCATACTTATATTTCATTGCCTTTGCCCATATCCTGCGCGCAACCCGTCCTATAACAGAATATTCAGGATCAAGTCCATTTGAAAAGAAAAATGACAAATTGGGAGCAAAATCATTAATGGCAAGCCCTCGTGCCAGATAGTATTCAACATAGGTAAATCCATTAGCTAACGTAAAAGCCAGTTGCGTAACAGGATTTGCACCAGCTTCAGCGATGTGATATCCTGAAATAGACACCGAGTAAAAATTATTAATGGTATGCTTTATAAAATATTCCTGCATATCCCCCATCAGTTTCAATGCAAAATCAATTGAAAAAATACATGTATTCTGAGCCTGTTCCTCTTTCAATATATCTGCCTGCACAGTGCCCCTAACCTTTCGCAACGTTTGTGCCTTAATATTGTTGTATATCTCCTGAGGTAAAACCATATCACCACTAATACCAAGCAGTAGCAGACCCAGCCCATTATGCCCGTCCGGCAGCTGCTCTGCTCTATATTCAGGCTTTTTAGCATTTCTTTCATTATACAATGCTTCAATCTTCTTTTTTACCTCTTCAGTTAAACCATTTTGCTGTATATATACTTCACATTCTTGATCAATAGCTGCATTAAAAAAGTAAGCTGCCATTATTGGAGCAGGACCATTGATGGTCATTGAAACTGATGTGCTGGGATCAGTAAGCTTAAATCCTGAATATAACCTTTTTACATCATCAATAGTTGATATAGAAACACCTGAATTGCCAATCTTTCCATAAATGTCAGGTCGCCTATCTGGATTATAACCATACAATGTAACAGAATCAAAAGCAGTTGATAGACGCACAGCAGGCATATTATATGAAAGATAATGAAAACGTTTATTTGTTTTTTCTGCTATGCCTTCACCTGCAAACATACGGGTAGGATTTTCATCTTCACGTTTAAAAGGATATACGCCGGCGGTATAGGGGAATTCGCCAGGAAAATTTTCCTGCATATTCCATGTAATGATATCGCCCCAGTTCTCAAATTTTGGGACACTAACTTTGGGGATTTTTGTATGTGCCAATGATTCGGTATATGCTTTTACTTTTATTTCTTTATTTCGTACATGATATGTATAATATTCACCCTGATAATTTTTTTTCTTATCCTCCCATGTTTTTAAAATTGTTTTGCTGTCAGCGCTAAGTGATCCATATACCTCATGATACTTTTTATTAAGTTCATCAATTACTGAATGTTCACTCTTACTTTGTTTGTAATATTCAATACATTTTTTTATGCTATAAAGATAAAGGGCTTTTTTTGATTCTTCCAGAGTGTTATTATTATATTTTTTTATTGTTTCTGCTATTTCAGAAAGATATCTGGTTCTTTCAGGCGGTACAATATATACTATATCCTTCTTTTGTTTTTCGGCAACATACGCAGCAAATTTTTTTCCACCTTTTTCATTCAATTTTTCATTTAATTTTTCAATGAGATAATTAAAAAATTTATTGACACCATCATCGTTAAACTGACTGGCAATAGTTCCAAATACCGGCATCTGCTCAAGCGGCATATCAAAAGCTTCTTTATTGCGCTGCATCTGTTTTTTTACATCATGCAACGCATCAAGTGCTCCTGATTTATCAAATTTATTTATAACTACTATGTCGGCATAGTCCAGCATATCAATTTTTTCCAATTGTGTAGCAGCTCCATATTCAGGGGTCATGACATAAATTGAACAATTACAATAATCCAGAACATCTGTCTGCGC
This sequence comes from Spirochaetota bacterium, assembly GCA_029548025.1. Next base: position 2,476 of record JAKPOE010000257.1, on the reverse strand, counting down.
CTGCCCAATTCCAGAGGTTTCAAGCATAATGACATCAAAACCGGCTAACTTTAAAATATCTATCGCATCCTGAATATAGTGAGACACAGAAGACTTTGAGCCTCGAGTAGCCAGTGACCTCATATAGATATTGGCATGGTTGATGGCATTCATCCGTATGCGGTCGCCCAATAAGGCACCACCTGTTTTTTGTCGTGTGGGATCAACTGATACTATAGCAATTGTTTTTTGGGGATTTGACTGCAAAAACCGCAGTACTATCTCATCAACAAGCGAAGACTTACCTGAACCACCCGTTCCGGTGATACCTAACACAGGCGTGTCATTTTCTTTTATTAATTTCTTTACAGTCAATAAATCATTCTTGATATTTTCCCTGAAATTTTCACATGCCGATATAGCACGGGCTATTGCCCTGATGTCCATATTTTTTATATCATCTATTGGAATGGAATCAATATTACCTTCAGGATAATCACATTTTGATAAAAGATCATTAATCATGCCCTGTAAACCCATTGCTCTTCCATCGTCGGGCGAATATATCTTAGCAATACCATACGCTTCAAGATCCTTTATTTCATCCGGTAATATCGTTCCACCACCTCCAGCAAAAATTTTTATGGAATCGGCATTGCGATTTTTCAATAGATCATACATATATTTAAGAAATTCCACATGACCACCCTGATATGAGGTAATCGCTATAGCCTGTACATCCTCCTCAATTGCACTTTTTACTATTTCATCTACTGAACGGTTATGCCCTAAATGAATAACCTCAGCACCGGTGCTAATCATGATGCGGCGCATAATGTTAATGGCTGCATCATGCCCATCAAATAATGATGCTGCGGTGACTATCCGGATATGATTTTTTGGAATATACTTTTGAACAGTACTCGCATGTAACATATAACATCAACCCCCCTATCTATTTTTTGGTCATATTATTTTATATATTACAATATTACAATATTTTTTTTCATATTAGCGACAAATATATTGGTGCATGAAAAAATATTACTATAGCTAATATACTTAACTTTTATCTATTATCCTATTATCGTTGTCATAGGGGTTTCCTATGCCACAAATATCATTATATATCGACAAAGATACTCATGCGAAGATAGAAAAGGCTGCAGCCAAAGAACGAATTTCAATCTCGAAATGGATAGGTAAAAATATTAAAAAGGTCATAAAAGAAGATTATCCACAATGATATTTTGATTTATTCGGTTCAATAACAGATAAACTGGATTGTGAAATAAATGCAACAGCCGAAAACAACGCTTATGCGCATCGTCGCTGCGCTTCTCGGCCTCCGCGCCAAAAATATGAAGACGGGCGCTACGGCACATTTTCACCTCCGTTATCGCTACGGTGAAAACGTCATATACGCTGGATACGTTATTATGCAAGCAGCATGTTAAACTCTTTACTCACCTTTGAAAAAACTGCTGTTTCTGTAAAGTTTTTGTCATTACTGCAAATGCAGAAATCTAATACATCAAAATTAGATTTGTTTGTCATTATGTACATATAATATTTATTCATTATTTGTTGACTTTATCCATCCGCCTATCATGTCGCACGCTTCATTAATTTTTAACGGATATATGCTCACACTATTTTATGGAAAGGTACCACGTATGATAAAGACTCAATAAATAAAAAATCCGGCTGAATGCCGGATTTTCCTGTTGTTTTCATTATCACAGTTAAAACTATTCGTCCTGTGATGAACCACCCCTGCCAGAAGGTTTTGCAACAAACCTGCGTTGCTTTGATTGAGTTTCGAATCTTCTGACTTTTTTCAGGCGCCGCCGTTCTGCTTCTTCCTTTTTGCGCTTCTTTTCTTCGCTTGGCTTTTCGTAATAACGCCTGCGTTTAAGCTCTTTAAAAATCCCTTCAAATGCCATTCGTTTTTTCAGATTTTTAAATGCACGCTCAAGATCGCCATCTCCTACCTCAACTTCTAAAGGTACTGGCATATTGTAATCACATCCCTTCTTAATTGTTTTACATTATTTTAATGTAATTATTATATTGTAGCTCTATCACGTTTACATTACTGAAAATACTGTACTTTTGTCAACATAAAAAATTATATCTCTCCTTTTGCCATTAGTTTTAACAAATATTCATGAAAACGGTTGACAATACATAAAAATATGCTCTTTAATAGTACACCATGCATAATAAGGAATTTGATACTTTGTTTTATTTAATAGCTGTATATGTGAAAAATTGTAAGATTACTATATTAATAGCATTATTTTTATTTGTATCGTTATACTGTTGCAGTAAACCTGTTCAGAAGTCACTCATCCCATCACAACCGCAATCGCCTGATTTTAACATAACCACTATTGTTTTAGAATGCTCGCAAAAACATAGCAATTTGTTGCCTTTTGTGGAATTGGTACTTTTGCTGCACAATGACAACACCAGTCGTTATTTTATTGCAACA
>JAKPOE010000253.1 GCA_029548025.1 Spirochaetota bacterium | reverse complement strand
TATCGCCCCAGCTATAACCAGCACAATAACAAAAACTATAATTATTTTTTTAGCCATATATCCTCCAAAAAATGTTTGCGATTAAATACATATAATCATATAATCGTTAACGATATTATCAAGCAAAAAAATATAAAAGGGATACTATGTGGCATTTTGCACCTACCAATGTTCACTGGATTGATATTACACTGATCGTACTTTATTTAGCAGGCATTACCGTTTTTGGATTTTATTACAAATCACATATAAAAACTGCAAAAGATTATTTTTTAGCAAACAGGTCGCTCCCATGGTGGGTTATAGGTCTTTCTATCATTGGAACAAATATTGGTTCAAATGATTACATCGGCGCTGCTGGTAACGCCTACAGCATAGGGATTGCACAGGCAAACTTTGAATGGATAGGGGCTATCCCTGCCATGATACTATCGGCACTTATTTTCATACCGTTTTTCTGGCGTGCAGGAGTATACTCCATTCCAGAGTATCTAGGATTGCGCTATAATAATATCGTGCGTTTTATTGCAGCATGTGTCATGAGTATCTTTTCAGTTGTAATTGTAGGTGTGTTCTTGTGGGCAACAGCTATAATGCTACAAACCTATTTAGGCTGGCCTGTATGGTTTTCAATTTTTATAACCGCAACTGTAGTAGGATTTTACACTATTTCAGGTGGACTTGGCGCTGTTGCAATTACCGATACAATTCAAGTATTCATCATGTTTTTTAGTGCAATTATTGTTGCTGTTATTGGAATTAAAACTATCGGTGGATTTGATTCATTTATTGAAACACTGAAGGTTAACTATCCTGATCATCTTAATGCTTTCCTCCCGGCAAACCATCCTGCATTTCCATGGCATGGCGTTATACTTGGGCTTGGATTGGTTTTGTCACCAGCCTATTGGTGTGCCAACCAGGCTATCTTACAACGAACATTTGGCGCACGCTCTGAGTGGGATGGAAAAGCTTCACTGATTTTTGCTGCTATGCTCAAGACCTTTGTGCCATTTTTAATTGTTATGCCCGGGTTACTTGCTCTAACCCTTGCTGGAAAATCTATCACTCATCAGGACCAGGCATTGCCATGGGTTATTAAAAATGTTTTACCCGCAGGCATTTCTGGACTCATGTTTGTTGCGTTTATAGCAGCACTTCAATCATCTATTGACTCAACAATGAACTCAACGTCTGTCATGATTGTACGTGATATCATCAACGTAGTACGCAAAGAAAAATTATCAGACGCACTGCAACTTAAATTTGGAAGAATATTTACTTTCTGCATCCTTATAATAGGGGTTATTTTCGCTCCCATTACAGCATACTTTCAGGGTATCTATGTTTTCATACAATATGCGCTGTCTCTTTTTCAAGGTCCCATATTTGCATTAATGATCTTTGGTATTTTAGATAAACGTATAACAGCTACTGCTGGCGTGGTTAGTTTACTAACAGGACTATGTTTTGCTGCATTGTTAGGGTGGTTTCATCTCAATATGTTGTATATTGCTTTTTTTTCTTTTTGTTATTCGGCGATAGTTCTCTATATTATAAGCACATTTACAAAAAAGAAGTCATTATCTGAATTAAAAAATGTTGTATATAGTAGTGTTGTGAATATCAAGTGAATAGTACTGAACACATTTATATAGTTTATGATTGAGCCTTTATTGCTAATTTCTGTTGCATGATTAATAATCCAATTACCATGGTAGATCAGTAAGTATTGATGTATATATTGCATTGCATAATCATATCTTAAGAGGGAATTTATATGTTACAGATACTCTATTCGTTACCACTGTGGACAGCAAAGATTGCTGCTATGATCATCTTTTCAGGCATTCTCATTATTGCATGGATGCTCCCCTATGATTTTGTAATGGAGGGTGCACCCAACAAAAAGCGCTGGAGGGACCTGCGTATCTGGGCAACCTTACTTACAGCAGTACAAATAATCATCTATTATATCTTTTAGGTAACACAATTTTCATTCTTTTCAGATTGCCGGGATTTTACCATCTCATTGGAAATAGAATTATTCACCCCGCGCTCTCACCTCCGTAAGAGCAAGAGGATCATTGCTTCCTGTTTTTATAATTTTCATTTCATCCTGGCAAACATAAGCCGGTCAAGGGTAACTCATCCGAACATAGCAATATTACTGGATTATTCTGAAGGAGCAGAGCGACTGAAGAATCTATCCTTTCATATATCCTTTCATATATAAGTATTCTTTATATAAAAAATATACTAATTTTTATCCTCTTCCGTATTTTGTAAACACTACACAGCCACTTCACCTTCACAATGCTTCTCAATTCATAATTCAAGATTTTTTATATACACCTTTTTTTATTTTCTTGCAAAAAAGAATAATCACTTTTTAATATTTATTGATGAGACCCTGATGAATGAATGCTGAGTATTTACCATGATACCTATAATAGCTATACCACCTCTTCTTATGGCTGCTATCGCCATGTATGTTGCCGTCTCGTATGGTATTATGTATTCACGCAGAAGGAATGAACCCGAAAACCTGTGGTTTGCCATAATGTGCGGCACTATTGCTCTTTACGACATTGCATCTGCTATGCTCTATATATCCCCATCACCTTTCCAGGCTGTATTGTACCAGCGCTTTCAGTTTGCACTACTTGCCTGTTTCATCATAGCAATAACGTGGTTCATTGCTTCATTAGTGCATATTCGTACAAACATTGTTTACAGCATAACCGCCATTATGGTATTGTTCATTATATCAGGTTTTTTGCTGGATAGTTCATATACTCTCAATCCATACAATCCTTACATAAAAAAATTTATCTTTTTAGGCGCAACCATTACCTACAATGAGGCTGACCCCGGTATTCTTTATATAGCACAATATGGTGCAATGCTTGTTGCTGGAATATATTTAATGTATAAACTTTTTATCTGGTGCAGGTATGGCGAAGTGCATATCAAAATTTTATTTGCAAGCTTACTGGTTTTTTTGCTTGCAAGTATCAATGATGTCTGTGTTGGCAAAGGCATGTATCATTTTATTTATATTCTTGAATATGCATATTTTATAGTTATTATATCCATGGCATATATATTACAGTCGCGATTTTTAACATTACATAAAGAAATTGAACAGGTTACCTATTTATTTAATCAAAAACTTTTAGAACAACAGAAGCAACAAAAAATTGATGATGCCTTTAAGCAAAAATGTATCTCTTCGTCCAACTCTGATAAGATTCAACAGGCTGTTGAGTATATTCATGATAACTTTTGTTTTGCTATCTCACGCGAAGGGCTGGCTGCCATGGTTAATCTTCATCCGGATACATTCAGCAGGCTTTTTAAATTATATACGGGAAAATCGCTTCCGGACTACATCAATGAACTCAGGGTTAACTACGCAAAGGTTTTATTAGCAAAAGGTAATGAATCAATAGTAACTATCGCCTTCAAAACCGGATTTGAAAGCCTTTCAACATTCAACCGTGCTTTCCATAAACTGCTCAATATGACCCCAACTATCTATCGCAAAAATAATCGCAAATTCTGATTAATCAGATATTGCATAGACAATGATACAAAAATAAAGCTATTGTGTTCGATAGTTGTTATGGAATCAGTGCCCCTGTGCTAATGTCAATGAATGTCACGAGCAGTTTTCATGTATTTTTTGTTTGTATCAAATTTTATGCAACGGTGTTGTACACAGGTTAGATGTGCTTTCACAGTGGTTTCAGATTTCATAATAATAATTATGATTTCAGGAGCTATCGCTTGCACATTTCGCATATATATAAAGACAGGAAGCCTATTGTGTCCATAGAGAGTGACATTATGTTTATTCAAGTATATAATCTTCTGGGGGTTTGCGATGCAATCGACATATATATTGACTCACGATGTTGGCACAACCGGAAACAAAACATGTTTATATAAGGTTGATGACAAAATAAAGCTGGTTAACTCATACCTTGTGGAATATCCGCTGTATATGCTGCCGGATGGTGGTGTTGAGCAAAAAGCTGATGATTGGTGGAATGCTGTTTGTAAAGCTACAAAATGGGTGATGAAACAAAGTAGTGTTGCACCAGCTAAAATAGCTGCCATGGCATTTTGTGCTCAAATGCAGGGTTCGGTATTTATTGATGCCGGGGGCAGGGCGTTACGGAACCCCATGAGCTATCTGGACCAGCGTGCAACAAAGCAAATAGAAAAACACCTCTATAAAGGCTTAATAAAGATAGATAAATGGAACGCATTGAAAACCATTCAATCACTGGTAATTACCGGCGGGCTTGCCGCAACCCCAAAAGACCCGCTGTGGAAATATCACTGGGTCAAAGATAATGAACCTGAAATCTTTGAAAAGGCGTATAAGTGGCTGGATGTTAAGGATTATTTGATATTCAGATGTACAGGAAAATTAGGCATGACCGTTGATTCGGCAAATGTAACCTTTATCTATGATAACCGCAAAAATAGATTGGGCTGGCACAAGGGACTGTGCACTATGTTTGAAGTTGACATGAAACATCTCCCGCCGGTATTTCAGTCCACCGATGTTATTGGAACAATCACAAAAAAAGCAGCAAGCGAACTTGGATTAACACCCGGCATCCCTGTTTTTGGCGGTGGAGGAGATGTGCCTTTAACTCTGGTGGGTTCAGGGTGCACTGACTTATATGATACCAATATCTATGTTGGCACCTCGGGCTGGGTTTCTTCCAACGTTGACAAACGCATGGTTGATATTGGCAACTTCATTGCATCAATTTTAGGAGCTATCCCGCACCATTATGTTTATGTTGCCGAACAGGAAACAGCCGGTGCCTGCTTAAAATGGGTACGCGATCACCTTGCACTGGATGAAATTGGTGTTTATTTAAAGGCACGTCACATTGCTG
>JAKPOE010000228.1 GCA_029548025.1 Spirochaetota bacterium | reverse complement strand
TGTGTTATAGGGGATAAAGACAGGTACAATGCGCTGCATCGTTTCCTTAGCATGAATAGTAAGCAGATAGTTGAATACAATTCCACTACAATCATATGAATATTGTATTTGCTTTATGCCCGACAATCCACCAAAAGTATACTCTTTACAATGCTCAACACACCAATCCACCACAGGATGACCAAAAGCTAAAAACTCCAGTGATTCATTTTCCAGCGCAACTGCACTATCAAAGGTACCCTGTGCATTAACAGGTTGTAATGTAAATGGATTATGATGCACACCATAGAATCGTGTTTTTTTATTTTGCACAGACAAAAAATCAACTGCAGTGGGCTCAATGTTTTTAAGCGTGTTTACAAAATTTTCAATCCTTTTATTGGAAAAATCCCGTTCCTGTAATGTTATGGTATAATATTCATCAAAATTGAGATCAATCTTTTTAGTTACCGCTAATTGTCCCATTTTTTCATAGCTGGCTTTTGCAGCCTGTATGTGCAGTTCAATATCCTTTGCAACACGCTTTTTATTTTTTAGCCCTGCAATGAGCTCCATAAATATATTATTGAAAAAACGTTCATCGGTAATATCACCTAAAATAATATCAGGAGTACCCAGTGATTCCTCAAAAAGTTTAAGCTTGTGCTGTAACACCTCAAGGACACGTTCTGCCACGGTATTTCGGGTTGCAAAGTTATAGATGATGACATTGCTGCTCTGTCCAAAGCGATGAATTCTGCCAATACGCTGTTCAACCTTCAGCGGTGACCATGGCAGATCATAGTTGATAAGCACATTACAAAACTGCAGATTACGTCCCTCACCCCCTGCCTCAGTGCAGATAAGAATTGCTGCCTCACTTTTAAAATATTCTATTGCAGTTTCCTTCTCATCCCTGCTCATTGAACCATGAAAAAGCACTACTTTGTAATGACTCAAAAGTTGTGCAAGATAATCCTGCGTGGTACGAAATTGCGTAAAAATAAGAATCTTATTATGCTTTTCAGCAAAAAGCTTGCGTACAAGCTGTAATAATTTTTCACCCTTTTTGCTGCGGACAATACTCTGAGCCATTGTTATCAGTGTTGCCAGTGTATTCATTTCATTTTCAAGTTCAGCACTCTCTACCTGTACAATGCGCTCCACATCTTCAGCTTCAATGACATTCTCATCTATTTCTTGCATACTCTGTATTGCATGGTGATGGTTATTATATATTTCTGTTAAATACTGATAGCGCTTTTGCAATGCACACAGCAATGCATACGATGACGAATCCAGGAGCTTCTGGAATACCGTCATAACAAAACCAATAGTGCGGTTATTTGTTTGCATTGCTTTGTTAAACTGGTCGGCTACATATTCCGTAGTAGCGTTATACAACTCCCGTTCTTCAGGATATAGTTCAAAACGTATGGTCTTTGCCAGCCGTTTTGTAAATCCGCCAACCTCGTATTTAGTACGCCTTATAATAACTTTAGAAATGGTATCTCTAAGCAACGTAAGATCTGCTTCCGGCACACAATAGGTTTCCTGAAAGCTGTGAATTGGCCCCAGTAAATTTTTATCTAAAAGCGATAGTAAATAATATAACTCCTCCAGCTTACCTCTAAAAGGGGTTGCCGAAAGCAACAGCAATGCCTTGCTATTTTTTGCTAATATCTCCGCTACCTGATATGACTTTGTCTGGCTATTTGCATCACGCCGTAAGCGATGTGCTTCATCTATAACCACGGTATCCCAGTATGTTTGTGAAAGTTTCCCGGCAAAATGCTTATTCTTGATAAAATCTATGGAACACAGCAATTTATTTAATTTCCATGGGTTTCCCTTTTCACTGCGATATACCCTGCTGTCAGCGATAATAAAATCTTCATTGAATTTGCTTTTCAACTCATACTGCCATTGATACAATAGCGACGCAGGGCATACAATAAGGATTCGTTCATAGTTAAAGCGATAAAAAAGCTCTTTTATAATCAAGCCGGCTTCAATGGTTTTCCCCAATCCAACCTCATCAGCAATTAAAAAACGTTTGTGCAACGCATTGACAACAGTGTAGGTACTTTCAATCTGATGAGGTAAAATCCGTGTGCGCGAGTTTGAAAGCGACAGCATTTTATTATTTGCATATGCACATGAAAGGACATAGCTTTCGGTTTTTAAAAGAAAGCGGCTGTCGGTTGCAAAACCATGTTGAGCAATATGTTCTATAATGGCATTATCATCATACTGCATTACGGCATCGGCATGATATGCTTTAACTGTTTGCATGCTATTCATTGTCATGTATAATTATTCAATACAATAGTTATGTGCGATAGTTACTGTTTATTTCACTGGTTATTGTAATATAGGAGACATAATGTAGTAATGAGTTACTTTATTCAAGTAAATTTTTCTAAGATAATCACATTCCAGCCAATCACCAAAGATTGTCTCTTCATTTGAAGAAATATGGGCATCAATTATATTTTTAACAATTTGTTCAGCCGTTAATATATATTTTGCTTTTAATAAATACGGATTTTTTCTTTTCAACACCTGTGCTTAATTGAAACAAAGTTATTTACGCATGTCTTCTCTGTAGATATCAATGCTGTAGGGAATGCTTTCATCCAGTATTGGCATAATGGGAGTAACACGCGGTTTAAATCCACGAGCCAAATTTACACGTGCAAATTCATTTTCCCTCCCAATACGGGTAGCATACTCAATGGCTTTCCAGTACGCAATGCTGCTTTTTGTTTCATTCCCCTGTATTTGATATACTGCACCAAGATTATTATATGCCGAAGCCAGCGATTGGAATATAATAATATGCTCATTCCTTTCAGGCATTGGCCTTCGTATGGATTCTGCCTTTCTTTCAAAAACTGCAATCATCTTGAGGTATTCACCTTTACTGGCTTCTAAATTATTCATATGATAAAACGCATTGCCAATAGCCAACATCACCTGGGGGTTGGTAACAATATCTTCATACAGATTAATCCACTGCTCAAGCGCCTGCTGATAGTTTTGATTTATATAGAATATTCTGCCTAAATTATATCGCAACTCAGGGGAGCTATAATTTTCCTGCAAGGCTAATTCATACTTCTGGCGGGCAATATCAAGATTTGCCATTTTATCACTATCTTCATCCAATAACGCTTCATCTAATTCATCACCAAATCTAAATTTAACCTTATCAAAGAAATAGTAAAATATATTTCCTAAGTATGCGTATGTTTTCCCTATTGTCTCCGATTCATAATAAAAGTCTTCATAGGTAAACTCAGGTGGATATTGATACGCAGTAAGTGCAGCATTAAAATATTTATATGCTTCAACAGGCTGTTTGATGGTATAGT
>JAKPOE010000190.1 GCA_029548025.1 Spirochaetota bacterium | reverse complement strand
TCATTAAAAATTGTTTCAGGAACTGTCGCTACAAACTCATCAAATTTTTTAAATTCTTTCTTCTGTAATGAAAAATGTATAAGTTCAGCGCTCTCATGTCTGGCACATTTCAAAATTATATCCTGTGCTATATCTTTGAAGCGAAATGATTTGTAATAACCTTCATATTTACGCAAATAATATAATGCGCCACTATAATTTTTTTGTTCATAGAAAAGAAGGACAATGGCTGTCAACGCAACTTTATTTTCAGGATTTTTTTCCAGTACTTCCTTGAAACATGCAAGAGCTGCTTTATAGTGATTTAACTTACTAAAAGCTATACCTTTTACAAGCAAAGCTATTACAAAATCAGAGTTCAATTTTTTACATTGATTCAAAGCCACTATTGCTTTTTTATACTGTCCAATCCTGAAAAAAAGGGTACCTATATTGAATAGCACAATATAATCCTCTTTAAGCTTAAGTGCTCCCATAAAGCTATCCAGAGCTTCACTATAACGTTTCATGCGATAATACAATGACCCTAAATTTAACAAAGCTGCTCTGAAGGAATTATCCACGGTAATAATAGATGTATATAACGTTAATGCTTCATGGAATTTACCCTCTTGCTCCAGTTTCAGCGCTTCTTTAAACTGTTCAAGTAAATCCATTGTTTATCCTTTCATGGTATGATGTATTCTATACCATTTACTATCGACATTTTACTTAAAGAGGGCAACTCTATTTCTTCCCATCTGTTTTGCCTTATATAAAGCCTTATCGGTACGTGCTATGAATCCTTTGATATCCTTATCCTTATTGGGGTCATACTGTGCAACACCTATGCTGATAGTTACATGTAAAGCATCTTCCTGCCCTTTAAATTGATGTTGCTCAACCAATTTGCGCACCCTTTGAGCAACAATTCCTGCCTGCTCAAGATCTGTCTGCGGCAAAATTACTGCAAATTCTTCCCCACCATACCGTGAAGGGATATCCATCTTACGTAAATCTTTTAAAAAAAGTTGAGCCACCTCTTTTAAAACGCTATCACCCTGCACATGCCCATAGGTATCATTGAATCGTTTAAAATGATCAATATCACTAATTAAAAGCGATAGCGGAACATTATATCGCTGACTGCGCTTCATCTCTTCAATGAGGCGGATTTCAAAATAATGATGGATATATAGCCGTGTCATACGGTCAAGTGTTGACATCAAATACAGACGTGAATTTTCAACAGCAACTGCGCCAAAGCGGGCAACATAATGTAAAAATTCTTTTTCTGAATTGGTAAACCCTTCCCCTGATATCTTTTTCCCTAAAAGCAAAATCCCCATCAATGAATCTTTTGATTTCAATGGTACTACAATATAAGGATTTAAGAATGCTATTGCTTTTAAATCCTCAACAATATCCGGCAATTCCAATAGCGTTTCGTATTCTATAGGATAAGGGTTATTAGCAAGAAATCCAATTAATGGGCTGGTTTCAAGTAATACGATACCATTCTTACATTCAGTATCATAGCCTTTGGTCATGTGTATGTAATAGTCGTTTACATCAATATCCTTCTGCAAAAGAAGTGCAACCTGCTCTACAAACATCTGACCAATACAACTGTATAATAACGATTCAACCAGGCTTTCAAATTGCAGATTGGAAGAAAGGCTTATCCCCATTTCCAGAAGGTTGCGAAGGTCGTATACCTTTTTTTCAAGTCCTTCAAACGTTTCAGGTGTTAATTCTGTTTCTTCAAAAAAAGTTAAGCCATTATCTTCCATGACTATTCCTTAAATTTTTCTTGTTTTTTATGGTACCAATACGTTATGACTCCATTTATGCATATTGTGCCATATGCATTGTATTGTTACAACAATTTGTAGTAGATTAATTTCTAAAAAAATTATATACTAATTGAAAAAAATGTCAACAATTATATCATGGCATGATATAATTTATTCATAATTCAGTATAATTAAATTATATGATAACAATAAAGATTACGCTAAAACATGGTGCAAAAAAACCTGATTACTTAACACCCAGTGCATCAGGTGCTGATATATATACTTTTCTGGATAAACCGGTCACCCTGCAGCCTTTTCAGCGGGCATTGATACCAACCGGGTTATCCATTGAATTACCACCAGGCTATGAAGCACAGATACGACCACGAAGTGGACTTGCCATAAATCATGGCATTTCTTTACTCAACACACCGGGGACTATTGATGCAGATTACCGTGGTGAAATACAATTAATTGTTATTAATCTAGGCGACAAACCATTCACCATAGAGAACAATATGCGCATTGCACAGATGATCATTGCTCAAACAGTACCAGCTACCTTTACAGTAGTAGCTGAACTTTCAGATACAAAACGAAATGACGGAGGCTTTGGACACACAGGCTTATGAAAGAAAAGAAGATACGAATTATTCCTATAGGCGGACTTCATGCCATTGGCGGCAATATGCTTGTTATTGAGTACGACAATGAGATGCTCATCATTGACTGTGGTATATCATTCCCCAATGGTGAAACACCAGGGATAGATTTTATGATCCCTGATTTTACCTATATTCTGGAAAACAAGCATAAAGTTAAGGGTATAATCATTACTCATGGTCATGAGGACCATATTGGTGCTATCCCGTTCTTTCTCCAAAAAATTAACGTTCCGGTATATGCTACAAAGCTTACACTGGGACTTGTTGCAAGCAGGCTTGCCGAACGGCCGGTAAGCCAGCACACATTTATCGAGATTGAACCCAGAGATACCATCCACATTGGTCCATTTATCATTGAATTTTTACTGGTTAACCATTCTATTATCGATGGTGTGGGGCTTGCCATAAAAACACCGCTTGGTATAATCATTCATACAGGCGATTTTAAAATAGATTATTCTCCAGTTGATGGCAAGGTTGCCGATCTGCATCGTTTTGCCGAGTACGGGCAGCAGGATGTGCTGCTCCTCATAAGCGATAGTACCAATGCAACAAAGCCAGGGTACACACCATCCGAAATAATATTGAAAAAGAAACTGCTGGAAATATTTGCCAGATCAAAAGGACGTATTTTTGTAGCAAGTTTTGCTTCTAATATTCACCGTATCCAGCAAGTGCTTGAAGCATCCCAGAAATACAATCGTAAGGTTGTTATATCGGGTACTACCATGCAGAAAAATGTGGAGATAGCAACCGAGTTAGGATATCTACAGTATAAAAAGGATCTTATCATTGATGCAAAGGATACCGGTAAATACACCCATAAAAAATTGGTGGTGCTGTGTACAGGTTCGCAGGGCGAGCCAATGTCAGCTCTGCATCGCATGGCAAATGGTACACACAAGCATTTCAGAATCAGTGCCGGTGATACAGTGGTGATAACAGCATCGGTTATACCGGGCAATGAGCGTATGGTTTATAATGTTATCAATTCATTGATGCAGCTCGGCGCTTTAGTATATTATGAACAGGATGAGGATATTCATGTATCCGGTCATGCATCTCAGGAAGAATTAAAATTAATGATTACCCTTACCCAACCCAAATACTTTTTACCTGTTCATGGGGAATATCGTCACCTAAAAGCACATGCTGCGCTTGCCGAATCACTCAACATAAAACCTAAAGATATTATTGTGGCAAAAAATGGTGATATCATTGAGCTTACCGATAAAAGTTTTGAAAAAAGGGGAAGCATCCCACTTTCAACTGTCTATGTAGATGGCAACTATATTGGTGACATTACCGATGAGGTTATTGCTGAACGCAAAACATTATCTTCTGATGGAGTTATTGTTATAAGTATTGTCATTGGCGACGGCTTGCTACTTTATCCACCTGCTATTATTGCCAAGGGTTTCATAGGATTAAAAAATGATAAATTTTTACAGGTTCTCCAGAAAGAATTAAGCGCCACCATAGAAAAACATCTGGCACAAAACGCTTCTTCAGAAAATATATCGATAGCGGTAAAAAAGCTTGTTAAAATGATTGCCCACCGATTTACCAACAACACCCCATTGGTAGAAACTATCATTCAGGAGATTTAACATGGCATATGTTATTGTGATGTTTTGCGTTCTGGGTATCATCCAGGGTATTACTGAATTTTTCCCGGTATCATCATCAGGACATCTGGCGCTTCTTGAATCCATCCCATATTTTAATTCCATCTTCAGCGGCATGGATGAAGGAATAAAACTTTTTTTTAATGTTGCACTCCATTTAGCAAGTTTGTGTGCAATTATCATATTTTACTATCATGATATCGTTGCCCTGATTAAGGGAACTATCGCCGAACTATATAAAAAAAATTGGGGGCCCAATTGCAGGTTTGTTTTACATATTATCATAGCATCAATCCCTGCAGCTATTATTGGCATACTGTTTAATGACTATGTAGAAGCTACTATGGCAAGCCCCGCTATTGTGAGTATACTTCTTGTGGCAAACGGCATCATGCTGATAAAGGCTAATACATTAACTAAGAAAAACCGAAAATGTGAAGAGATGCACTATTGGCAGGCGTTTTTCATAGGATTGTTTCAGGCTGTTGCTATTTTACCCGGAATCTCACGCTCGGGAAGCACCATTGCAGGCGGTTTAATGGCAGGATTACAACCAGAGGAAGCCGGCAAATTTTCATTTTTAATGGCCATACCGGTCATTGCCGGCGCAGGGCTTCTTGAGTCACGAAAGCTCTTTGCCATAGATGGTATTCACCAGATAGTTGTGCCAACCATTATAGCAATGGTTGTTACATTTATTGCAGCACTGTTATCGCTGAAGTTATTAATTGTTATGCTTAAAATGCTGCATTTGAACTATTTTGGATATTACACCATAGGCATTGGTCTTGTATCATTATGCATACTATATGGGTATGGTGTTTAGCGACAGTCATCCTGAATCATGTCCTTAACTGGTTTCAGGATCATTTCAGGATATCAGTTAAAGAAAAGATGCTGAAACAAGTCCAGCATGACAGGGTCAAATAATTTTATTTTGGGGAGTTTGCATTAATAGAACTATGTCAAATCGGATGGCTGAAATAGTATGCCTGGTGTTATGGGGTTTTGCCATAATTATCTTTTTGTCGCTTGTTAGCTTTCATATTTCCGACTATGAGGCGCTGGGTAATTCAACGGTAGGGAATGTATTAGGACCATTGGGTGTTATTATTGCGCAGGTTCTTCGCATCTCGTTTGGATTAACATCATATTGTACCGTGGCTATTCTGATTTTAACGGGTTGGGGATTAGCAAAATATAAATCTATAGAACCTGTGCTGGAACATATCTTTTCACTGTCGTTTTGTATGGTTGTTGCTTCTCTTCTGTTTACCGTATTATATCCTGAAACCATCACTCCTTATACAGGCGGTATAGTAGGAATGGCATTATATCGTGTACTGATAACTATTATGGGATTAACCGGTACATGGATAGTAACTATCACCCTGATGCTGATTTCCTTGCTATTACTGGGTATTATATCATTGAGTTATATTTTAAATAATAATAGCATTGATTCAATGGCAAAACTCTTTGCCATTGTTTATAAAAAAATAATTATCTTGAAACAAAAAGATTCAATCCCGCTGATTCATATCAAGCATTTTGATTCTGATAAAAAGTTACCATGGATTACAAAAACAAAAATAACTATTTATAATAAACCTGGTAAAAGAAAGCCAAAACTGATTGAATATGACAACATCCTTAATGACAATAACACCATCCCGGCTGCTATCGATGATTTAAACAAACTATCGATTATTATGCCTATTATGCCATTGAAGGATATACCTTCTATCCATGGTATGGATGATAACACCAATGGATATGTTCAACAGCACATTGAAACATCCTATATCGTACCAGATGCAGAAAACGAACAAGTTCCTGAAGCAACCAATGATGCAAATATTGCAATAAAAATAAAGGATGATATTCCTCAATCCCGAGAAACTATCGAATTACCTGAATCAGATGAAATTGCTGAAAACACAATGCCCGATATAAGTGAAACTGATATTTATACTGAGCAAGTTAATGAAGAGATTAGCAATAACGAAGATATGGTTGCGCGCAATGTATTTGAAGAAATACCTATCAATCAACACTACAGCATTCCGGTTGATTACTTACGGCAGTACAACTCGCACGATGAAACTGGCTATAAGCAGGAGGTAGTAAAAAACTCTGAGCTGCTTGTAAATACTCTTAAAGATTTTGGCATTGAATCAAGGGTTGTCAACGTTAATCGTGGTCCTGTTATTACCCTTTACGAGCTACAGATAGCTCCGGGTATTAAAGTTAACCGCATTGCAGGGCTTGCTGATGATATTGCCATGGCGCTTGCTGCATCGCGTGTTAGAGTTGTTGCACCAATCCCGGGCAAAAAAGCAATCGGCGTAGAGATCCCCAACAAGGTGCGGGAAACCGTTACTGTAAAAGATATTATTACATCACAGGAATATGCTCATCAATCAGGACGACTTAAAGTGGGGCTTGGTAAAGATATCATGGGGAAACCGGTCATCATTGATCTAAAAAAACTCCCCCATCTTCTTATTGCCGGTGCAACCGGTGCAGGCAAATCGGTATGTGTACATTCTATCATAACGAGCCTGGTTTACAACTATGACCCTAATTATGTCCGCTTTATTATGGTTGATCCAAAATTAGTGGAATTACAGGTTTATAATGGTATTCCTCATCTATTAACACCTGTCATTATTGAGCCTTTTATGGTACCTAAAGCATTAAAGTGGACCATGTTAGAGATGGAGCGTCGCTACTACCTGCTTTCTGAATACAATACCCGTGATATTGACCGCTACAATCAGATGGTAGAGCGCAATAAAAGCGGTGAATATTTACCGTACATCGTTATTATTATGGATGAACTTGCCGACTTGATGATGGTTGCTGCTAAAGAGATAGAAGGATATATTACACGCATTGCTCAGAAAGCACGTGCTGTGGGCATTCATCTGGTACTTGCAACCCAGCGGCCGTCCGTTGATATCATTACCGGAATCATAAAAGCAAACTTCCCCGCTCGGATAGCATTTCAGGTTGCACAGAAGACTGATTCCCGAACCATCATTGATCAAAATGGTGCTGAAAAGCTACTGGGGAAGGGCGACATGCTCTACCAGTCGCCGATGAGCTCTTTTCCCATACGTATACAGGGTGCCTATATCTCTGAAGATGAGCTGTCATCAGTAGTGTTATTCTTAAAGAAAATAGCCAATCCCCATTATGTTGACATTGAACAGAGCCTTATGGAATTTGACGACGATGATGAGGAAAGTGAAGATGACCTTTTCATTGAGGCTGTGAAGATTGTTGAAACCACTAAAAAGGCATCAGCTTCATATCTTCAGCGACGTTTATCTATTGGTTACAACAGAGCAGCCCGCATCATTGAGCGGATGGAGGAATTAGGCTATATTGGTCCCCAGCAGGGAAGTAAACCACGAGAAGTATATATATAAATTAATTTTTTGCATGACTTTTTCAACCACCTTTAGTATATTATCTATAAATAAAGTTACTTTATTGTTATTTTAGAAAAATGTAATGATACAATACGCTTCATTTTAATATTAATATCATCCCACATTTATCAGTATGAGAGGGTCTATGAAATCCTTTAAAAAAGCGGTAGTTGTTTTGATAATTGGCATTGCATGTATAGCCAACGCTAAACCAGGCAAAAAAGTAATAGGTGTCACTGCATTTACCAATCTTTCAAAAGATACAGCGTATGACTGGCTATGTATAGGTATTGCTGATACTATTTCGTATAAACTCAGAAATGTTCAGGAATATATTCTTGTGGACCGCGTTAATGTTGATAAGATAATTGGCGAGTTACAGCTTTCGCAATCGGGACTTATAGATGAAAACACTGTAGAA
>JAKPOE010000178.1 GCA_029548025.1 Spirochaetota bacterium | reverse complement strand
GAAAAAAAAGACCCTATTCCAACGAGGATTGAATTTGTTGATGTTGCCGGATTGGTTAAAGGGGCGTCGAAAGGTGAGGGACTGGGCAACATGTTTTTAAGCCATATACGGAATGTGGATGCGATAATTCATGTAATTCGTTGTTTTACTGATAAGGATGTTGTTCATGTTGAAGGGGATATCCAACCTCTTCGTGATATTGAAATTATCCATATGGAATTGTTGCTTTCTGATATAGAAGTTCTTACACGTGCAAAGGAAAAAATTGAAAAAAAAGCAAGATCTGGTGATAAAGAAAATGCTCAGCGGCTGCAAATAATTGATAAACTGTTTACCCACATTAACGATGGTGTTATGCTTAGCAGGGTACCGTTAACTCAGGAGGAACTATCGCTTTGCAATGAATATGGTCTTATATCTGCAAAACCAATGATTATATGTGCAAATGTTGATGAGTATGGCGATAGTAACCATGCATTCAATTCATTGCAGGAATATGCAAGGCACCATGGATTGGGAATTGTTGCAATCAGTGCAAAGGTTGAAGAAGAAATCGCAGAACTGCCGCTGCTGGAACAGCAGGAGTTTCGAAAGGCTCTGGATGTGGACAAATCTGCGCTGGAAAGGCTCATTATAACTGCATACTCAATGCTTGATCTTATCACCTATTATACTATAACCACACAGTTGCAGGCGTGGACCATAAAAAATGGTACTACTGCTCAAAAAGCAAGCGGGATTATCCACAGCGATTTTGAAAAAGGATTTATCCGTGCAGAAGTTTTTCAGTATGATGATCTTATGCACTATAAGTCGCTGCATGCCATACGAGAGCATGGATTGCTACGAAGTGAAGGGCGTGATTATATTGTAAAGGATAGGGACATCATTCACTTTTTGTTTAGTGTTTAAATTATGGATACATTTAAAACCTACACAACGCTATTTGGGTTGGATGAACAGTTTACAATCGATGAGCTTTCAAACGCGTACAGAACATTAGCCATGTTGTATCACCCAGATATTAGTAGAGATGCCAATGCATTGCAAAAAATGCAGCTTATAAACACTGCCTACGATTATTTAAAAAATTTTGTCGATAGTTCTATAAAAGCAGATAGTACCAAAGAATATGAAAAAATCGATGAGATATATACACTGTATAAAAAAGCATTTACTATTCTACAAAATTCTTTTTATGGCTATTACTCTGATGGGAGCGGTTTTACTGGCGATGCGAAGTATTTAAAAAGTGAACTGATAAAAGCAAAAGAGCTCTTTGCAACTATCATCAAGGACTATCCCTACAATCAATGGGTGGATGATGCTATTGATAAAATAAATAGTATCAATAAATGGGTCCAATAGATCCAATACAATAAACAATTACAATTCTTTGATTATAAAACTTTCTAATGGATGGCGTGTGGAATGTCCTTTTTCATTGGGGTATCCTAAGGCAATGACAGCCATTAGTTCATAATCGTTATTAAGCTCACACAGAGTGCTAACCTTATCCTTTTGATTAAGTATTTGGCCTAACCACACTGCGCCTAATCCTTTGGCATGTGCAGCAAGCAACATATTTTGAATGCATGCGCCAATTCCCATAATATCCTTATCACGGTTATATCCTGAGGGAATGTGATAGTATACGCATATACACACCTGTGATTCTTTGATAATACGGGAATATGATGTATATTGTGCCAATTGTTCTTTTTTATTGTGTGAGCGGATAAATATAAAGCGCCAAGGCTGGTTGTTTAAGCCCGAAGGTGCCCATATACCAGCTTCAATAATATCATTGATGATGTTGTCTGGTATTGGCAAAGCTTTGTAATGACGTATAGAGCGTCGAGTTTTAATAGCTTTGAGTATATCCATACAATTACTTTTGATACGTAGCTAAAAGAGCGTCAACACTATTTTGCTTTTTTTTAACCCG
>JAKPOE010000166.1 GCA_029548025.1 Spirochaetota bacterium | reverse complement strand
TTTCATAATGACCAAAAAATCTTCTGAAAAAGCTTAGCATACCAGTTCCTTTATCAATGTCTGACTCAATATTTCCAATCCTATCTGCAATAATCTCTACACATGTAGAAGCCTTTGATTTAGGATAGCTCACTATAAATGGTTTTTGATTGCGTATGGATTTTGCAACATAAAGATCATCAAAGATAAAACCTAAATTATCAACTTTAATGTTCAAAAACTGCCCGGCAATGTTAATGACTCGCTGAGCAACTTTTTTAGCTTCGGTAACTGTCTGTGCCCTATTAACAAGCAACTTTACTGTCTTATCCGGATCGTTGGCAGCAATAGCTTTAATAGTACCATAGGCATCTGTTATTGATGTTGGTTCCGGTGTAGTAATGACTATCACTTCATCAGAAGCTACTAAAAAACTCAATACATTTTGTGAAATCCCTGCACCAGTATCAATGATCATATAATCATCAGCATTTAGTTCTGCCAGCGACTTTATAAAATATTCCCGTTGCTTCACATCAAGATTTGCTAATTGATGAAATCCTGAAGCTCCAGCAATAATTTTAATGCCTTCAGGAACATCAATAATTATTTCCTCTAACTTTTTTTTCCCTTTAATGACATGGTACAGATTGTATTTTGGGATAATTCCTAATACAACATTTACATTTGCCAATCCCAAATCAGCATCCAGCAATGTAATAGAATAATTACGTTTAGCCAATGCAATTGCCAGGCTAACAGCTATACTGGTTTTGCCAACACCACCTTTGCCGCTGGTTATCGCTATAGTTTTGGTTCTGCGCGCAGTATTATTTTCAACTACCAATCGCCTTAAATTTGCAGCCTGATCCAAGATTAACCTCCTTAACGCATAGTTGATTCCAGTATCATATTTACCATAATTTCCGGATCTGCGACGGCAATATCATTTGGCACTTCCTGACCATTAGTAAAATACGATATTGGCTTATTATATTTATCGGCTATTGAGATAACATTCCCAATATATGAGGTCTCATCCACCTTGGTTACTATGATACTATCAATATGCAGGATGTCATATGCTTTAAATACCTCATTCAAATCACTGCGTTTGGTATTTGCACTAACACAAAGAATCTTATGTATCTCACAATTACATGCATCAGCAAAATTTTTTATTTCTGCTATCTTCAAATCATTTCTATGGCTCCTGCCTGATGTATCCACCATTATAATCTCTGCTTTT
>JAKPOE010000163.1 GCA_029548025.1 Spirochaetota bacterium | reverse complement strand
TGGTAAATCGTTTTAAAAAATAATCAATGAAAAGAGGAATATCCTCTTTGCGTTCTTTTAACGGTGGAAGATAAATAGGCATAACATTAAGCCGGTAGTACAAATCTTCTCTGAATGTTCCCTGTTTAACCATCTCCCGGATATCCCGGTTACTTGCTGCTACGATACGTGTCTCCACCTTGATTATCTCATTGCCACCAATACGCTCAAATTCCTTTTCCTGCAGTACTCGCAGCAACTTTGCCTGCATATCAAACGAAAGATTGCTAATCTCATCCAGAAATAGGGTTCCCTTGCTTGCAATTTCAAATTTGCCAATTTTTCGGGCGATAGCTCCGGTAAATGCACCTTTTTCATGACCAAATAATTCACTGCCAATCAAATCCTGCGGTATGGTGCTGCAATCGATAGACTTAAAGGGATACTGTTTCCGGTTGCTGTTATAATGAATTGCCTTTGCAACAATTTCTTTGCCAGTACCACTTTCACCAATAATTAATATAGTGCTATTAGTGTCAATGACCCGCTCAAGAGTAGCAAAGATACGCTGCATTTTAGGTGATTTACCAATTATATTTTTAAACCTGAAGCTTTCACCAACCTTCTCACGTAATTCATTTACTTCATTTTCAAGATCAAGCTTTTCAACGATATTCTTTAATATTACTAAAAGTTTGTCAGTATCAAACGGTTTTACCAGATAATCATAAGCCCCTAATTTCATAGAAGTAATAGCTAACTGCACATCATTTGAAGCAGTTATGACTACCACAACAATATCAATTTTTAAATTATGTATAGCCTGTAAAACTTCAATACCATTTTTACCAGGCATCTGCAGATCAAGAATTAAAATATCATATTTTTTTCTTTTCAGTTCATCTATGATTAAATCACCACGGTCAATTGTATTGACATAAAATGAATCTTCTAATAAATCCTTTAATAAATCTCTGATTCCTTTTTCATCATCGGCAATCAGCACATGGTAATATTTTTCTAATATTGTTGCCATAATAGTTCCATAAACAATTTTAATAGTATCATAATGGTATGCTAATGGCAAAAGTATTGTTACTATAGTTAAAATCCATGTTCCATCCACTTCTGTTTGCAATGCAATATATAGAAAACAATTCCGTTCCTTTTACAAAGAAATGTTTAGTTTGAAATGGATAAAAAAATAAATTTTCTAAACTGGCATCAAAGATTACATTCGTATATTGAAAATAAATGGTACAGAAAGTTTCTTTTTTTACATATATTCTTAATCTGGCATCAGGAAAATATTTCCAGTTAAAACCATTGACAAAGGTGTTAAAACATAGTAATAATCGGTTCATGTAACACTGTACCTGAAATGATTCACAATCGTCTATTATAATATAATCATGGTATACAGACGCATCAAGGGCTTTTTGTAAAATATCAGGTATCAAGCAACCAACAATGGTATCTTCTTTAATGGTAAATGCGTTATACAGGTCATTAAACATTCCATCAATACGCTCAGCCTGTTCAATAATCATTTTTTGGGATTTCTGTATTGATGTAGTATCCAATTTTTGGGTCAAAAGCTGAGCATATCCTCTAATGGTAGTTAATGGGTTGCGAACCTCATGAGCAACATTCCGTATAACTTTTTCTATTATATCAACTTCATCCATCGTGTATGTTTTCATCTAAATCAATTTTTGATGCATCAGCCCATAGATGCTCAAGCTGATAAAAGGCACGTGCTTCAGCTGTAAAAATATGTATAATAATCTCATTATAATCAAGGATAATCCATGGCGAATTAGCTGTTGTTTTTGAACGTTCCTTCATGCCTGAATCTAAAAAATACTTAGTGAGCTCACGTGCCAATGCTTTACAGTGCATTATAGAATTTCCCGTACAGATTACAAAGAAATCTAAATACGAATTAACATTTCTTAAATCTAGAACTACTATGTCCAGCGCCTTCTTATCATCCAGCACTTTGCCGCATCCTTTTAGCAAGGTTATTGTACCTTCATCAATATTTTGCTTTTTGCTTTTTTTACTCTTTCCTGTCACTGTGAATAATCCTTTCCTGCTATTACTAATACATCTGCTAATTGCGATGAATCAACTATATGATACATAGCGTCAATACCCAATATAGATGAAACTCTCAAAGCAGAATTTAAATTTCCTTTCTGGTTTATAATGACTGTTTTGTCAATGACTGAATAAGGAGAAGTCCCAAACTC
>JAKPOE010000161.1 GCA_029548025.1 Spirochaetota bacterium | reverse complement strand
CAATATCTCTTTTGCACGCTGTGCAGTAATATATTTCGCGGTATAGGCTAACTCACGTGTAATCCCCTGTCCAATGATGTGAGGGAGGCGCTGCAAAACGCCAACATCAGCCACAAATCCTACTGCAGCTTCGCGAAGGCTGAACTGTGCATCAGCACTTGCCAATCTTATATCGCACGAGGCTATCATATCAAGCCCGGCACCAATGCAGTATCCATGCACTGCAGCAATAACTGGTTTGCGGCATTTTTCAATACATGTCATGGTGTCCTGCATTCTATAAATTTTCTGTAACAGACTTCGCTTAATCCCACCTTTCTGGGACGGTTCAGCAAGCTCTTTTATCTCGCCAGACATCTCAATCAAATCAATACCCACTGTAAAGGATGCCCCTTTAGCAGCTAAAACAATAACTCGTATATCATCATCAGCATCCAGCTCTTTAAATACCGACGGTGACTCCCACCACGCTGCAGGATTCATAGCATTCTTCTTTTCAGGCCTGTTTAAAAATACCCATGCAACCGGTGGCTTTTTTTCCACTAAATAATATTTGTATTCCATAGTTTATACCCCTATTACAATATTTATGAACATAGTAATCACCATGCATTTATTTATCAATTAAAAATTACACTGTTATGTTTTATTGTGTTAGACAGTTACTATCAACAAATACAGATTAAAATTATAAATATGTTTATATTCCTACAAAAATTCCTCTATCTTATCTTTCACCTGCATTTTTTATTAAAATGTATGTAATTACAAATTTATTTTATGTAATTTTTTTCAGTGGATATCTATAATAATGTATTTTGGCCACGTCCTTTTTAGTGTGTAATCTGCCAAAGCAGCATGTCACCAATTAACTTTTTTCCAGTGACTTTTATAAGTCCACCTTTCATTCTGTTCTCTAATGACTCTCATGAGTATACCATAAACACCATACTCATTGTCAAGCGTATCCATAACTTTTGTTCGTCTTCTAGTCTCTCAGATCACTCTTTCAATTAAATTTGTATTCCGAATTGTCTTTCTATGATTTTCATCAAAGTCAAAATATCGAAATAAATCTTCCTTGTCTACCAAAAGGCACTCAATTGAATTTATGGCAATATTCCAATATTCATTTTTTATAACTTCTAAAAATTTTTCTGCTTCAAGTCTTGTAGGCATATTCCATAGTCTTTGAAGCTTTGCCTTTAATTTATCTAGTGTTTTGTACAATAAAAAACTGTACTATTGATCAAACATCTGTAAAAAGTATTGACATAAAGCATTTCTATAAAGTATTATTGGTTATAAAAAAGAGAGCCTAAACAATGAAACTATATACAATACTATCAATCTAAACTTGAAATACGGCAGCTTCATGAAAAGATAGATCGTCTTATTTCTCACCCAATGCATAAGTTTTTGAAATTCAGGATGTGCAAATTGATTACATACAGGAACTTCTGAGCACCATAGAGGAAAAGAAAGAGTAAAAGGATTCATTATGAATTTTGAATTGATAGTCCAACATTTTGGGTATCTTGCCATATTCATAGGTACCTTTCTTGAAGGGGAAGCCATATTGATTCTGGGAGGTTTTGCTGCTCATCAGGGATACCTTCACCTACCGCTGGTAATGGTATCTGCCTTCTTAGGAAACTTCATTGGTGATCAGATATATTTTTTTATTAACAGGAAAAAGGGTTTAGCATATTTCAGTAATAAACCTTATGCTCAGAAAAAGATAAAAAGATTTCAAAATCTTATGGATCGCTATAACACAGCCATAATCCTTTCATTCAGGTTCCTTTATGGACTTCAAACTATCGCTCCCTTTACCATTGGTCTTTCATCGGTTACTTCCAAAAAGTTTTTTATTCTCAATATGATAAGCGCCATGGTTTGGTCTATAACCATAGGTGCGCTGGGATTTATTTTTGGTCAGGCATTTGAGATAGTACTTCAGGATATCAAACAATATGAAATGTGGATTATGGGTGCTGGATTTGTTGTTTTACTTATACATATAGTTTTGCGATATCTTAAAAACAGGAGGACACAACCATGCAATACCGTCAGTTAGGCAAATCAGGTTTACTTGTTTCGGAGTTGTGCTTTGGCACCATGAGCTTTGGCAGTCAGGGATACTGGACAAAGATAGGCGGACTTGACCAGAATGCTGCCCAGAAACTGGTGGACATAGCGCTGGATGGTGGCATCAACTTCTTTGATACAGCCAATGTGTATTCTTATGGTCAATCTGAACAGATACTTGGCAAGGCTATCAAAGGCAAGCGTGACAAGATAGTGCTTGCAACCAAAGTGCGCGGACGAATGAGCCAGGAGATCAATGATGTAGGATTAAGCCGGCGCCATATCATAGAGAGCTGCGAAAACAGCTTGAGACGGCTGGATACAGATTATATTGATTTGTACATCGTGCACAGCTTTGACTTTATGACACCCCTTGAAGAAACGCTTTCGACCCTGAATGATCTGGTTCACCAGGGGAAGGTGCGCTACCTGGGATGTTCCAATTATTTTGCATGGCAACTGATGAAAGCGCTATCGATTGCCGAAAAGCATTACTGGGAAAAGTTTGTTTCGTTGCAGGCGTATTATTCGCTTGTTGCACGCGACGTGGAGCTTGAGCTTGTTCCACTATGTGAAGATCAGGGGCTGGGATTAACTCCATGGTCACCTCTTGCCGGTGGGTTTCTTACCGGTAAATACTCTCGCGATGGGAAAGGCCCACAAGACGCACGTCGCAGTAAGGAAGAGCAAAATTTTATCAAGTTTGAAAACGTTAAAGCCTATGCAATTCTTGACGAGGTTCAACGTATAGCACAAGCTCGTGGTGTGACTCCAGCGCAGGTATCGCTTAATTATCTTTTGCGCAAGCCAATAGTTAGTGCAGTTTTAATTGGAGCAACCAAACCCGAACAACTTCAGGATAACCTCAAGACAGTGGAATGGCAGCTAAACCCTGATGAAGTTAAGGCTCTTGATATGGTCAGTGCTCTTCCACGCCTCTATCCTCAGTGGATGTTAGAATCAACAAGGCTGGACCGCAACAATCCAAACATGATCAGGTAAAAGCCATTTATTTGATCATAAATAAGGAGGAATGATATGAACAATACTGAAAAACCTCTTATAACAATAAGCTTTAACTTACATGCTGAAGAAAAAGATCATATAGAGTCTGTTCTGTCTCCCATTGCAAGAATTATTTATATAAAAAACCTCAACGCTGATGACCGCGCAAAATTGTTGCAAACATCCCATGTTGTACTGGCATGGGCACCACACAGTGAGTTTTCACCAACTGAAATTACCTTGCTGGAAAAAGTAAAGTTTATGCAACTTTTGTCTGCTGGCGCTGATCATCTTGACTTCAGCCGTCTGCCGGCAAACCTGACAGTGGCAAGCAATGTAGGAGCCTATGCCCAACCAATGGCTGAACACGTCCTTGCTATGGTGCTGGCTTTGACCAAGCGGCTCTACACCCATCATGAAAAGTTAAAGCAAGGAATTTTTGACCAATTTTCTGAAAACAAGTCATTGTCCGGCACTACCGCAGCTATACTGGGTTTTGGTGGGATTGGTAGAGAGGTGGCAAGGCTTTTCAAGCCTTTTAACATGCATATCCTTGCCATTAACCGTAGTGGCAAAAGTCCTGATCCGGCTGAATTTTTAGGAACACCCGCTGATATGGATAAGGTATTACCACTTGCCGACATCATTGTCATCACATTGCCCTTAAACCGTGCAACGCGAGGGCTTATTGCCGAGCATGAATTTAATCTCATGAAGCCAGATGCAGT
Source organism: Spirochaetota bacterium (assembly GCA_029548025.1). Next base: position 13,866 of record JAKPOE010000161.1, on the reverse strand, counting down.
ATTGGTCAACGTAGGCCGCGGGGAAATCATAGACGAAGAAGCGTTTTACCATCACCTTAAAAATACTCCAACCTTTATGGCCGGGATTGATGCATGGTGGACTGAACCGTTTCGACATGGTCATTTTGAGATGAAGTATCCCTTCCTTGATCTGCCAAATGTGCTTGGAACACCTCATAACTCAGCACTTGTGCATGGTGCGCTTGCTTCAGCAGCACAAAAGGCTGCGGAAAATATCAGGCGATTTTTGCTATCAGAACCAATTACCGGTCTTGTACGTCCTGAAGACTATGAATAGGCGGTATTGACGGGGAAATGTAAACCGACATGAAGTAATACAATAATACAACAACATTTCAAGATTAGAAACATCCTTGTATAGACTCAGGTGTGTGAGAACACCGGTGTAACAACATAAAATTTCAATGGAAAAATAAGAATTTTTATGAAAAATAAAAATCTACTTAAAAATTTTTAGAGAATTTTATTGTACCGTAGAAATCCCTTTTTATAATCTAACAGTGTTCATTGGTAAAAATGATCAAGGAAAATCTTCAGTGTTAGAAGCCTTAGATATTTTTATAAATGAGGGAGAAGGTACGGTAAAAATTGATGGTAAAAATTAAATAATACAGCGCAAAATAAAGGTAACAATTATTGAGAGGGAAAGAATACCGTATATGTCAATTGTGATGCATTGCATGTAATACATTATTAAAGATTGTTATATAGTGTATGTTTTGTGAATGGTATTGTTGTTGCGCTGTTGTATATACATTATCGTGCACGATTGTACTATTGCGCGGACCAGTCTAAAACCTGTCTTTTCAATAAAAGCATCATTTTTTTATTGCTATATACTATTTAATGCTATACCATCCCACCATTATTGCATTACAGGATAATTCATCATGAAAAATACAACTTTCTTGTCAGTAACTATCGCCATGATTTTTTGTTGTTCTTATCTGGCATATAGCGCTGAGGCTACCTATGATATGCGTACCCTAACATTTAATGCTACAACCACCCATGCCATTAAAGCGCAATGGCTATTCTGGTGGGATCAGATCATTGACCCTGCTGCTATTGATGACAACAAAGCGCCACAACCAACCGATATCGTTATGATGCCCCAACACTGGACCGACTACAATCTCAATGGCACCATGCTCCCTGCAAAAGGATGTGCAACATATGCGCTGAAGATACTCCTTCCTGATAATGCCATCTACGGGATTTATTTAGACCACATGGTCACAGCGTACCGATTGTACATCAACGGTGTGGAGGTTGCAAATAACGGGAAGGTGTCAAAGGATCTGTCAGCAATGCGCAATGAATGCAGGCACCAGGCAATATATTTTACTCCAAAAAATAAAACTGCATTGTGTGTGCTGCACATCAGTAACCGGGACTATCGCACCGCTGGCATGTGGCATCCTTTCATTATTGGCAAGGATAGGGCGATACTTGCACACTACAACACTAAAGTTATAAGCGATCTTTTTTTGTTTGGTGCAATCCTCATCATTGGTTTATATAACATAGCATTGTTTCTTTTCCGAACAAGCGACAGGGCTCCGCTGTGGTTTGGGCTATTTTGTTTAACGGTATGCGCCCGCATATTAGCTACCGGCAGCACAACCATTGCCAATATATTTCCTGTCTTTCCATGGGAGTTGCAAATTAAAATGGAATTGAGTGTATTTTATTTAGGCAGTCTTTTCTTTGGACTTTTTTTCCATGAAATTTATCCCATAGAAATAAAAAAGAAACATCTGCAATTCTTCAACGGCATATTTATACTGCTTACAGTGCTGGCAATAACCACTCCGGTTTCATTTTTTAATATGTTGGTACCTTATATGCAGATAGCAGTTATTGCAGGGCTTTCATATATTCTTGTTTGTCTTATCATTGCAGCATTACGCAAACGTCCGCATATACACTATTTCCTTGCAGGGTTTGTGCTATTTATGGTAACAGCCGTTAATGACATCCTCTATGCAAAAAATATATTGCCAACCATGTATATTCTTCCTGCAGGATTGTTTGTTTTTATATTTACCCAGGCTATTGCTATTGCACGCATCTTTTCATTTTCTTTTTTGCAGGTTGAGCATCTTTCCGCACATCTTAGCGATCTCAACATATCGCTTGAACGCTTTGTTCCGCATGAATTTTTATCATTTTTGCAAAAACAGAGCATCCTTGATGTGCAGCTTGGCGACCAGACGCTCAAAGACATTACCATCCTCTTTGCAGATATTCGTTCGTTTACCACGTTATCCGAAAAAATGTCTCCGGAAGAAACATTCAAATTTTTAAATTCGTACCTTAACCGTATCGGGCCAATTATACGCAGCCATAACGGTTTTATTGATAAATACATAGGGGATGGCATCATGGCGCTTTTCCCGCAATCTCCTCAAGACGCATTGAATGCGGCGATAGCCATGGTAAAACGTATTGCTGAATATAATGACGAGCGTAAAAAATATCAGCTTTCACCCATCAGTATTGGAATAGGTATTCACACCGGCAGCGCTATCTTAGGAATAATTGGCGAAACCATGCGTATTGAAAGTACCGTTATATCCGACACAGTAAACCTATCAAGCCGTATAGAGAGCTTAACAAAACATTTTCGCACCACCATACTTGTTTCAGGTGACGTCTACGAACAGGTAAAAGACATTCCAGAATATAACTTCCGCTACATCAGTAAGGTAATAGTAAAGGGAAAATCCCAACCAACAAAAGTTTATGAGGTATTATCCATGTATCCGGATGATGCAGTGGCGCTGTTTACATCTACAAAGGAGCAATTCAAGAAGGCTTTAACCCTCTATAACAAAAAACAGTATACTGAAGCGCTTCACATCTTTAAAGAGATTGCATTAAAAAACCCCTGCGACATGATTACAAAAAATTTTATAGAGGACATGGAAGAAAAAAAGGACTAGGAAAACAGTACAGGCAGGGTTTCCCTGCCTGTACTGTTTTCTAAGCTGTTAGCTATAAAAATGCATGTCTATACTATATCCCCGTTGAACGGGTGCGTGTACCTATACCAACATACACAGCATAATCATAGTTGTTATCAATATCACCAACATCTTCAAACTGGTTTTTGGTAAGGTTCCAGCCAAATCGTGCCTGAACATCCAGATAAACAGCCTCGGCGATGGGGGTCATCCAGCCTGCAACAGCGTTGACCCACAGGTCAACCTCTTTGTCAGGTTCATCAACACCTGAAGGTGTATCTGCACTCATCATGTACCGGGCAGAAATTCCAGGACCAATGTATAAGCCGCCGGCAGCTATAAATTTTAATGAAATCATTGGCGAAAGGTAATAAAAAACAAAGTCGCTATCATCATCATTTACCAAACGTGCCCATTCCAGTGAAACTCCCAGCAACCATCCACCTAAGTTCAGGTTATACTCACCTTCTATTGCTATACCATTATTTTCCAAATTATCACCTATGACCGGTAAATTCTTATCAAAATTCACTGTATTCCACTGATAGCCTACACGCAAAAAAGCAACATCATCAGTTAGTTCCTGTGCCAGTAATCCAGTAGTCATACATGCCATGCATAAAGCCATGATACACAACGACAATTTTTTAACCATTGAAAACCTCCTGAAATAATATAATCTTTACTCATCTTTGTTTTATGTATCATAAAACAAAATGTAATAATAGAGATTTCGCATTATAGCAATTAGTATATATGAAAATCAAGCCTTATTTTTATTCATACACCTTTTTTTACCGATACATTGGCCTTACTTATTTATGCTCATGGTATTAATGTTATTTTAGTAAATAGCCTATTTGACATGCTTTTGATGAATGGTCATTGTTGATTAAAAAATTGGTTTTTTAATCTATGGCTTACATCGGGCATATTTTCGTGGCAATCCCCAATAAAATCGGCAGCAATGAACACCTTCTTTAGTATCATATTCAAATAGGTAGCTTCTATTTATCTCGTAAACCAGATAGTTATCGATATCCCCTTCCCTTTCTGCTTCAATCAAGTTATTTAAAAATTGTACAAACTCATCCAGCACATTTTCAACACAAAACGCAATTGCCCTTGCAACACTCATTTTCCATATTTTCTTAACATCCAGTAAATACTCATACTCCTTAAATGCTAAATATAAATGCACCCTCTTCCACGGATTAAGCTTGTTCCTGCTTCTATATGAAATACCTTTAAACGCTTTTGCTGGTGCTTTTTCTTTTTTTGCGGCATAGATAAGAAGGTATACAATACATGAGTGAAGAGGCATATTAAATTTATCTGCTAAACTATAAAGTGTGTTTAAATGTTCATACGAAATACAAGTAGTGGTTTCAAAATCCATGGTACAATCTCCTATATACTATATACTATTATTTTTCTATTTATAATGGTAGACTATAAAATAACATCATATTATTCAACTATATTTTAATACTATATATTTTATTGGTGTATTGATTATTTATGCAATTGCATCAAAAAAAGTACCGGGAATTGTATACTGCATGTTTTTCTGTATAAATGCATTGTTTGTATACAGCGGCTCTTTATTGTCATGTATCTGTGAAAGTAAGCGAGCATGTTCATCCGGGGTTGGTTTTACATACTGTACATTATTTTCTAACCGCCGTGCAATGCCTTTGATTGGGGTAACGCGCGTATCATCATATACAGGCCAAACCATCATCGTTGACTTTGGCTGTGACGAAACCGCCGATGGTAGTGAAAATAGTGATAATCCTTCAGAGATTCTCATAGAGTAACTATCGGCATAACAGTATCAAAAATGAAGCCAATTATTTTATAATGGTTTCTGTTTCATCAACGGTACCGTTAAGGAACCATGTTATAGTTTCTTTGCATAATTTCCTTTAACCCCTTCAACTCTCTGACATGGGCAGGACCATGTACAACTTCATCCATTTTGTTATCAGAAACTATTATTCCATGGGTACCATACAATACTGTTGCCTATTCCATACAATGGGATAAAGTTTGTCTATCACCATGTGCACCTTTCTTCATCAAATTATATACAATATCATCAACCAGCACTGCAATTTTTTTAGTCAATTATACGTTATTATAGTTATTATTAGATTCAACAATATTCCCCAAAAATATGATCATCAATACTGATGTACATCGTTTATTTTATTTGTTTTTATTAATAAGCACCTCATAGTCCCTGCCGGCATTCCAGAAAATATATCCCTGCGTACCGGTATCAGTGCATGCCTGTATCTGCTTCTGTATATAGTCATATCCCCAGCCCGGAGAAAGCATGTTAAACGCCTGCAGGTAAGGGCGCACTGTTGCCTTTGAATACATATATGCCCTGCTAAGACTTTCACGCACTATTGTATAATAACCCTCTGGGGTTATCTTTCCATCAAAAAATTTCCTCCCATAGTGCGACGGATATACCATAGGACAGAGCACATCTATAATGCCTGTCATTGCCTCAATATCCTGCCCCAACCATTGTCCAAACTCATACCATACCGTAAATCCATACACATCTACCGATACAGGCACAGCAAGTGATGCTTTTGCTGTACGCAAAAAATCGGTAATGGCTTCATACTTATATATGCCATTATCCGGTTTAAAGGTAAACACACATCTATTGACCGGACCATCTGTAGGGAAGCGTACGTAGTCAAACTGTATCTCATCAAAGCCTGCATCCTGTGCCTGTTGTGCAATCGCAATAGTATACCTGTGTACAAAATCGCTGTACGGATCAATCCAGTATTCCTTTGGATTTCCCTGCCATGCCTTTTTTGTTGCAGCATCAACAATTGCATACCTATGCTTAAAACCGCTAAATAAACGCTTGTCTTTAAACACCACCATACGCGCTATAGCCTGTATGCCATTGGCGTGACAATAATTGCACAACTCATGTAATGGGAGTGATGTTTGCAAAGCACCTATCATGGCTGCTGTTTCATTGTTTATGCCATACACGTTGCCATAATCATCTTTAATGTCAAACACCAGGGCGTTACAGCCTGAGCGTTTTGCATACCCCACACACTTTTTGATAGTTTGCCATGAGGTTGGCGTAGCGGCATATAATCCTCGAATGGAATCGTTGCTGGTTTTTACTGCTTTTACAAAAATATAATGGGTGCCATCGGTCAATACGGCACAACAAAAGTTTTTTGGCGATAGTTCCTGATAAACAAATGTTCCGTTGTTATTTACAACCAGCCTATCACCATCAACTATCGCCCAGCCATCTTCGTAAAGAGAACATCCATAGTATGGACCGCCATTCCCCGCAAACACCATCTTCCAGCCTGACGCACCGTATGAATACACCTGCGGTGTAAAGCGTGTTGCCGCCCGTACCGGCGAGCCACCGGAAACATGCGCAATTGTTTCATAAAAGCCAATGCTGTCCGAATACATCTTCCTGGGAAAACTGCCGTTTACTGCAACAAATCTGCCTGCCGTATAACGGTATATGCCATTCCACGATGTCCCCACAACAAGCTGACCGCCCTTTGCATAGAGCGCAGTAATGCATGCATTAGCAGGCAGCCCTGTCATTGGTATAACCTCCCAGCGTTTGCCCGCATCACCCGATGTATACAGCGTATATTTTGTTGCGCAGTACAGCCGGGCGGGGTCACAGCCATCAACACAAAATGCTGATATGCTTCGATACTGATTACACGGTGAATGTATGGTGCGTGTATATGCGCTTGCAGGGGTTATATTTTCCCAGTAACTATCGCCACCATTATTTTTAAAAATACCATGCTGCGATGTTGTAAGGTATATGATGTTCCCGTGAACCTGTATATCATTGATGACAATGTTTGCTGGTAATCCTTTACACTTTGCTTCATGATAATATAAAAAGCCATTGTTTTGTACCAGCAATGGCTTCCATGAGGATACCGTTGAAGAAAAAACAAGAATGAGGCTAAGCGCTAAACTTTTCATGGAACATGCTCTCATTCATGATGATATAGGTGTATCCCTGCTCGGTTAAAAAAAGCTGGCGATTATGAGCAAAATGTTCCTCAACCGTATGAGCGGTAATAATTGAATAAAAGTAAGCGGTATTATCACCTGGCTTTGGGCGCAAAATCCTCCCCAGCCGTTGTGCCTCTTCCTGCCTTGAACCAAATGTGCCTGACACCTGAATGGCAACGTTTGCATCCGGCAGGTCAATAGAAAAATTTGCAACCTTTGATACAATGAGCCGTGTAATAGTACCACCTTTAAATTGTTTGTAGAGCTCTTCGCGCTCCTTTACCGGTGTACTTCCGGTTATGATAGGATAGTTAAAACGCTCCTTGATTATTTGCAACTGATCAATATATTGTCCAATAATCAATACCCTGTCATTGGGATGTGCATTGAGGAGCCTTTCAATGTAGTATAGTTTTTTTTCGTTTTCTGATGCTATTCTAAACTTTTGCCTGTCGCCTGCCACGGTGTATTGATAGCGTATGCTTTCCGGCAGTTCAATGCGTATCTCAGAACAGATTGCCTTTGCAATCCAGTTGCATTCTTCCAGCATCTTCCATGGCATATCAAATTTTTTTGGTCCAATGAGGCTAAATACATCTGTTTCAAGTCCATCCTCACGCACCAGTGTTGCAGTAAGCCCTAACCTGCGTTTTGATTGAATCTCGGCAGTCATTCTGAACACTGGAGCTGGCAGTAGATGCACCTCATCGTATATAATAAGCCCCCAGTTGTTTTCGGTAAACAGTTTAAAATGTTTAAATTCATCTTCTTTTTTTCGACGGTAGGTTAATATGTTATAGGTGGCAATAGTTACCGGTTTTATATCCTTAACATCACCGGAATACTCACCAATCATGTCAGTTGACAGCGTTGTCTTATCCAGCAGTTCATCAATCCACTGACGCAATGCAACGGTGTTGGTTACCAGGATAAGTGTTTTTGTTTGATAGATATGCATGATGCCCATCCCAACAATGGTTTTCCCCGCACCACAGGGAAGCACAACAACACCACTCCCCCCTTCATCACTGCCATGCCTATAAAAGCTGTTTATTGCGTTTTGTTGATAATCACGGATAACAAACGGACTACCACTTTGCGTAACCGTTCGCAATGCAAATGGACAGGGGTCGCCATCAATATAGCCGGCTTTATCCTCAACAGGAAATCCTATTTTTATAAGAGCCTGTTTTATATGTCCACGACTGTATGGTTTTATTACCAGTTCATAGTCGGACAGTTGACTATCAATAAACTTTTGTATGGATTTATGGGTAACTATCTCACGAATGATATGAGCATCGTTACTTTGCAATATACAATTTTCATTGTGTTTTATTAATGTCAAAAGTCCATAGCGCTGCATCTGTTCTTTAATGGTGGTGACAACAATTGATGGCACATCATACCGTGAATACTGCGCAATGCGCTCAAGTATTTCTTTTGTAGTTAATCCCGACGATGCTGCATTCCACAGGGATAATGGTGTGATCCTGTATGTATGTATATGTTCAGGACTTTTTTCAAGTTCAGCAAAAGGAAGAATAGCATCCCGCACCTCTTCATATAGTGGATTGTCTACTTCCAGAAGCAGAGTATTATCACTCTGAACGATAAGTGGTTTTATCATATCCGTTAAATTTTTGGTTTACTATTTTTTCTAAAATTGTGAGTTCTTTAGCAAGTCTGTGTTTTATTATAGCACTTAGAAATGGCTGAACAATAAAATACCGTAAAGGGAGTACTATAGCACAATCTGCTGTTACACTGGTTTTATTGTCAGATTGTTCAAATGTATAGGTATAACTATATTCCTTAATAGCCCCTTTTAACTTTTTTAGCTCACAGTATTTAAAAGGTATCGCAGTATAGGTAAGCCTCATTGGAAATTTATTTACAATAAAACGAATATCAACATCAATAAGCTGTAATCCTTCTTCGTCACGAGCTATGCGATAGTTCCTGAAAGCGGGTTTTAACCGTGCCAATTTATTGATATGATCTATCGCTGAATAAACCTCATCAATGGGGAATGAAAATGTTCTGGAAATGGTTACTTTTATCATGATACATCTCTTTTACCAAAAACTGCACCATGTATTCTGCATCCTATGAAAAATTTGTCAAATACTTAATTGTGCTGTTTCAAACCACAAAACAATACTATCTCCCGCGAAAATAGAATTATACACCCCCTGTCATGATAGATCCTGAATCGGAATTCAGGACGACACCCTGCATGCCTGTCATTTTGAGGGACGCAGTCCCGAAGAACCTATTTATTCATAAAACAACGAGATTCTGAGCTTGGCCCAAAATCAAAATAATTAGATACTGAATCAGCCGTTCAGGATAACTGTCAACATCCACATTTCCATCCTTCATGGATTGACTGATGCTAAAACCGGATGAGACTGGTCATCCCTGGTGATGAATGTTATCTTAAACCTTCTCTTTTTTTGCCAATATGCTTATTATTTTCTTTTCATCATATTTCATAAACAATAACAACCCGGCAATACAAAAGAAACATGCTGCAATACAGGTTAACCGTACTCCTATATCATTCTCTGGTGTCTTACCCAACAGTATTAATGAAGGGAACACCAGAGCTGCTATCATCTGTCCCATTTTTGACATAAACGTTCTGGCTCCAAAAAATATCCCGGCTTTAAAATTACCTTTTTCTATTCCATCTGCTTCAGCAATATCAGCAATAATTGCATTGGGCAATATCCCAAAGATTGCCAGCGGTAATGATGTAATGATAATAACTATCAATCCCTGGATATTTTTATCAAAGGGAAACCATCCCAGCATTGAGGCAATAACATATCCCATGGAAAAAAGAATAAATGCAATTATCATAAGCTTTTTTTTACCAATCTTTTGGGCAATTACATTGACCGGTACGTAAAATATAAAACTTAAAGCAAAAAGAATAATCATATACTGTGAATATACTGCTTTATCCATTTGTAAAAGCACTGTTACGTAGTATACAAGTCCAGTAGTAATAAATGTTAACGCTACCCAATATGCTAAATCAGAAATGGTGAAGAACAAAAAGTTTTTATTTTTAAAAGCTGAACGTAATGCTTCAAACGTTCCCTCAGTTGAAACATTTGATTCACAATACCTGCGTTCATCAATAAATAATACTGGCAGATACATGAGGATTAGTGATATTCCACCAAATATAACCATCACTGTCTGGAAGGCTCGGTGAGAACTATATCCATAGCTTTTTTCAAACATTGATTGCAGCGCCACAGCCTGTGAACCTATTGCAAATCCTATAGCCCATGTAATTGAAATGAGCGTACTTAAAAAAAGCCGTTCACGGGGATTATGGCCCAACTCAGATAACCATGCAAAAAATGGTGTTACATACATTGTCATGAACAAGTAAAAAAGTGTCACCACAACAAAAAGCCATACCGCGTTCCATGGTGACATACCATTAACCGGAGGGGTAAATGCCAATATACTCAAAAGAGCAAAAGGGAGTCCACCAATTGCCAAAAATTTTCTGCGCCTTCCAAACCTTGATTTTGACCTGTCCGACATTGTTGCAATAATAGGATCAGTAATAGCATCCCACAGCCTGCCAAACGCATAGATCAATCCAATAATAGTCAAAACACCTATAACATACCCCTGATAAATGTAGGGCTGGAAAATTGCATTATTACTTTCCTCTGGTGGCAGGTAAAAATATACCAGAAGGTTCCCAACACTAAATGAAGCAAGTGACCATCCCAGCTGGCCTAATGCATAGATAATCTTTTTCCATAATGGAAGTGTTTCAACAGTACGTTGCATGATACCACCTCACACTGCTTATTATATCGATATCGACATTATTATGATATATATACTAAATTGCAATTATTTTTTCTCATAGCACCCACCACATTTAAAACTGTGATTTCCATTTTAACTGGTGGTAGCTTTTGAAACAATTGTTTGTTTTTGTAAAACCATACGCGCATCAACAGCAATACAACCTTCACCTTTGGGATACACCATAACAGGGTTGCATTCAATATCAGCAATTTCATCAATAGCTGAAATAGCATAGCTCAAGGTCATAATCACTTCACTTAATGCTTCTGCATCAAGAGGTTCTTTACCTCTGAAGCCTTCAAACAATTGTGCAGATTTCAACTGTTGTATCATATCCCATGCTTCAACTTTTGTAACCGGGGCTAACCGTATAGCTATATCTTTAAAAAGTTCAACATATATCCCCCCTAATCCAACCATTACAATGGGACCAAAGACTGCATCCTTTTGTGCTCCTACAATAAACTCAACGCCTGCTTTTGCCATTGTATGCACATATATGCCTTTAAATACTGCATTGGGGTTATAATCATACAGTGACTGTTTCATATCTATAAAAGCATCTTCCAACTGTTCAACATCCATTATATTGAGCCTGACTCCATCAACCTCCGTTTTATGCGTTGCATCAGGTGATACAATTTTTGCCACAACCGGAAATTGGAATTCTTTTTCATAAATCTCATCAACTGTTGTAATAAGTGCACCATTGACAATGGGTAATCCAATTGATTCACAAAAACTAATTGATTCATGCAACAACGGATTTTTATTGTTGCACAATACATCATTGAGCACGGCAAAATCTTGTTTAACCTTCTCCATTTTTCTATAGTCAATTTCACCTCTATTATTTCGCATTTGTTTTTTTTGATAATACTCTGCTGATATTGCAAGTGCATGTGCAGCACTGTATGGTGTGTTGAATATTGGCATGGGGTGATTCATGTTTATATCCAGCATTTCCTGTGCATCAGATATCATGGCAATCATGACTGGTTTATTATATTGTTTGATAAGCCGTTCTACGGTATCTAAAAATGTCCGTGACATAGTAGCTTCATATTCGGATTGATAGAGGTGGTTAAACAGTATACCATCAACATTATCCAGCTTAATAGTTTCTTCAACTATTCTGCCAAATATGGTATAATCAAAAATTTCTCCAAGATCCAGCGGATTCTGATGCGCTATGATACGTGTGTTATAAATGGTGCGTATTATATCAATATATGATTGCGGGAATGAAACCAGGTTGAAATTATATTTTGCACACGCATCTGCCGAGATAACGGCATGCCCTCCTGAACGTGACAACACAGCAACATTTCGCCCTTTCATTAGTGGAAGCTGCATTGCTTTGACAGCTTTAATCATCTCTTCTTCATCTTCTGCTCGTATCACTCCGCTCTGTGCAAAGGCTGCATCAACGATTGCATCACTGGCAGATAGTGCTGTTGTGTGCGATTGAGCAATCTTAGCACTGATAGGCGACCTGTTGGATTTATGTACAATAATGGGTTTTTCGGATAAACGGGCAATTTCAAAAAATTCCTTCCCTCTATTAAATCCTTCAAGATAGCATAATATTATTCTGGTCGCTTCATCCTCATTTACTAAATAGTTTAAAAAATCAACTTCATCAAGCATTAACTTATTACCAATACTAATAAATTTATTCATAAATATATGATTTTCGGGGAGAGCGTGTAAATAAGTGTTCCCAACGCCCCCACTTTGTGAAATCAGTGATACCTGTCCTGCCTCCGGGATGTTCTGGATAAATGCAAATGGCATAATTACCTTTTCTTCAAAATTTATTATTCCTATACAATTGGGACCTATAATCTGGATTCCATATTTTTTTGCAATTCCAAGTATTTGTTCCTCCATACTTTGCTCTTGTTCAGAATATTCACTAAACCCTCCTGATTCAATAACAACATGGCAAATCCCCTTTTTACCACATTTTTCTAACTGTTCAGGAACAGTTTTAGCGGGGGTTATAATAATTGCAACATCCGGGGTTGTTGGCAAATCTAAAATGTCTTTATATACTATTACCCCCTCTATTTCTCCTTCATGGGTGCTTACCCCATACAGTATTCCTTTATATCCCTGCCGTATATTGTTTAGAAGTATTATCTTTCCTAAATTTATTTTTGTTAATGAAACACCAACTACAACCATGCTCTCGGGGTAAAAAAATGTTTTCATGTCAACCTCATATAATTATCATACAATATTACATCTTTAACGATATGTTATAGCTATATTTTAATAGTCAAGTAATTTTACTTTTATTATTTTATTTTAATGGTATTGCTATTGACGTTTTACCAGGCTTACCATTATGATAAGTAATGATTGAAGTCTTTTTTACGAGATTTTGCAGGAATGAACATTAAAGTTTTACATGTCTACTGTTATTTTTTAAGGGGGTCTTTACTATTATCATAACACATACATCTACAATAACACATCAATTAACATGTCCAGATGATCCATAAGTTCTCTTGTAATGAGGAAGTTCTTCCTTACATGTTCTTTTCCATTTTTCCCCATACTGATTCTAAGCTCTTCATTTTTAAGAATCTCAATTACTTTTTTGGCACATCCATCAATATCATAGGGATCAACAAGGAATCCGTTTTCACCATCAATAATCAGGACATTTTCAAACCCTACTAATGTCCCATCCTATCCATATATATTATATATTCAATTTTCGGAGGATGAATTCTTTATAAAATCGATATATGCTTTTAATCCGGTTGAAAGCCCTCCCACACTTTCTTTAATAATCAACCTGCCATTTTTTTCAGAAACTGTAACAGGCAACCTGTTTGAAATAATTACTAAACGCATACTCACCTACTTATCTATTTATTAATTATACAATAATCCATACGGCTACATCTTGCTTTTTGTTACATAAATAAGACTTGTTGGATAGGCAAATTCAATGTTATGTTTT
>JAKPOE010000156.1 GCA_029548025.1 Spirochaetota bacterium | reverse complement strand
ATTTTTAACCAATAATGCCGGTGGCATTCTGGGCGGCATTGCTACAGGGCAGGATATTGTAATGCGGATTGCGGTAAAGCCAACCCCTTCCATTGCCATGCTTCAGCAAACCATGAATATCTATAGCCATAATGTAGATATTACTATTAAAGGCAGACATGACCCCTGCATTGTGCCACGCATTATTCCGGTTGTTGAAGCAATGGTTGCGCTGGTATGCTATGATGCATGGTTGGTGCAGGAGAAGATAGGGTGGCATGACAGTACTATATAGTTTAGATGAACGCGAGGAAACATTTCATAACCCCGTTGTAACCATTGGTAACTTTGATGGTGTTCATTGCGGTCATAAAGCAATCTTTGAAACCATGCTGCAGGTTGCAACATCTATCAATGGCGATGCTATAGTATTTACGTTTAGTGAGCACCCTCGTAAACTCCTTACACCGCATACGCCACCTAAAGTGTTAACAACATCAACAGAAAAGATACGAGCAATTGAAGCGACGGGAGTGAAAAATATTGTAATGATGCCATTTACCCATGAACTTGCAAATCTTACAGCCGAAGAATTTTTATACAGGATTATTTTTTATCATATTGGGAAAGCCAATATTGTTGTTGGGTATGACCATGCTTTTGGTCGGGGAAGAGAGGGCAATTATGAGTATCTGCAGGCGATAGCTCATAAAGAAGGGATTATGGTAAAACGAGTAGAGCCGGTATGTATCCAGTCAAAGCCTGTTTCATCGTCGTGGATACGTGCCGAGATTGAAGACGGGAATATAGCTATGGCAAATGAATTGCTGGGAAGAGCATATTCCCTCAGTGGTACGGTGGTGCAGGGACAGATGCGTGGCAGGCTGCTGGGCTATCCCACCGCTAATATAGCACCTGATGATATGGATAAGATTATTCCTAAAGACGGCGTATATGCAGTGAGAGTAACTATCAACAACACCATGTATGATGGAATGCTCAATATAGGAAACAATCCAACATTTGCCAATACCGAGCGCACCATTGAGGTCAATATCTTTGATTTTAACAGTGATATCTACGGGATGCAGGTGGAGGTGTATTTTTATGACCGCATTCGCGATGATAAGCGGTTTGAATCTGTGACTGCATTAAAAGAACAATTACATAACGATATGATTGCAGCGCAAACAATGTTAAAAAAAAGGACATAGATGTATAGTGTTTCCAGAAGATGTAACAGTATATTTAAAAAATAGTGTGTATGTGCACATTACATTTTTTCAATGGAAGCTTTTTATTGTTGGCGATAGTTACTCTATAAAATTACTATTCTTTGATACCATGTTACACTGTGATGATTATAGTACAATTCTTAATACTGCAAAAAAAGGAAGCACTCCGCCGTTAGAGTGTGCGAAGTTATTTTTTGATGCATACATGAACAAGCGTATTACAGCACTGCCTCCCTGTGATTTATCACTGTATACCCGGAAGGAACAAATGGTTCTGCGCTCACTATCACAGATACCACCTGGACAAACCAGAAGCTACGGCGAGCTGGCACTTTGCAGTGGCATGAAAAATGCCTCGCGATTTATTGGGAATGTTATGGCAAAAAATATGTTTCCCATTATATACCCCTGCCACAGAATTATTAAAAAAAATGGTACCATTGGAAATTATACTGGCGGTGTTGCAATAAAGCAGTTTTTATTGCACCATGAACGTGACATGGATAACGGTTGATTTCCCCCCTAATAATCAATTTTTGATAATGATTATTGTACAAATAATAGCAACTTGTTTTATAAATATATAAATATAAGGGGTCAGAGCCTATA
The DNA here is from genome assembly GCA_029548025.1 of Spirochaetota bacterium. Next base: position 9,639 of record JAKPOE010000156.1, on the reverse strand, counting down.
GTAGTTATACAGTACAAAAGCAGTCTATACGGTCTAAAATAATATTGAAGAAAACTTATTTATGCAATACAATTCGTGTAAACAATTAATATATGAACCGTAGGGGGGAAATGACTGTTATATGGCACAATTAAAAGATATATATATGGCTTTATCCAGATCTATTGATTATGTGGATAAAGATATTGGATGCCACAACAAACGTGTAGCGTATATTGCCGGTTGTATAGCTCAATGCATGGGACTATCCTCGGAAGAGATAAAAAATACCGTTATTGCCGGCTCTTTACATGATATTGGTGTTTTAAAAGAGGTAGAATTTAAAGAGCTTGCAGATTTTCAGTATGGCAATGGCGTTGATCATCACTGTGAAATGGGATACCGTCTGCTGAATTCATGCCAATTGTCACAACATTTAGCGCAGGCTATACGCTATCATCATGTTGATTACATGCAGAGGAAGGAGAATAGTATTGGGGTAACTATCCCCCTGACTTCCTATATTATTCATGTAGCGGATAGAGTAGATGTGCTCATTAACAGGCGTAAGGATTATCTTTTACAAAAAGATGATGTACTGGCAACAATAAAAAAATATTCTGGCAAAAGATTTGATCCTGAAATAGTGCAATGCTTTGAGGAAGTATCTGCAAAAGAGTCATTCTGGTTTGACCTTCAATTTGACAATATAGACGACAAAATACAATCATTGGTATTTCATAATCCAGTGCTTTCATTGGATGAAATATACGAAATATCCAGGCTGTTTACAAAGATTATAGATTTCAGAAGCCGGTTTACAGCAACCCATTCAACATCTGTAGCTAATATTGCCAGAGAATTAGGTTTAGTACTTAATATTTCAAAACGAGAATGCTTGATGCTTGATATTGCAGGGCATCTGCATGATATAGGGAAGTTAGCAATACCGTTAACCATTCTGGAAAAGCAAGGGCCATTAACAAAAGAAGAATGGATGATAATGAAGCGACATGCCTATTTTACCTATACTATATTGACAGTAATAGATTCTCCTGAATTTAGAATAATAAATGAATGGGCATCATATCATCATGAAAGGCAGGATGGGAGAGGCTACCCCTTTAAAATAACAAAAGATAATTTAACTATTGGTTCCCGTATTATGGCGGTTGCTGACATATTTACTGCTTTAGCTGAAGAAAGGCCATATCGAAGCGCAATGGATGACAATAAGATAGTGTCTGCAATGAATAAAGCTAAAAAAGATTTACTGGACCCAATGATTGTTGAAGCAATGCTGGATAATTATTCTCATTTTAAAGAATTAAGATCTGAAGCATTTCGTAATTCATTAAAAGAATTTAAAGAACAGTTTGATTTTTAATATAATTTACAAACAATATTTTCATTGAATAATGTATTGGATTGTTATATGATTGATTAATAAAGGCTAAAAAGCAGATTCCGGATCAGGTCCGGAATGAAAGTGGTTAATGATGCCATTTTATGAAGACAATGCCCCCTTGCTTACGAAGGAGAATGGTCAGGGCGAGGTTAATAATTATAGTTTCTGAGGAGGAGATGCTGTCTATGAAAAAAATAAATGAGATTCTCAATAAACTATCAATCAAAGCTCGTGTTACGGTTGGGGTGATTGTTGTGCTTATTGTAAGCTTGTTATTTACCAACATATTCTGGCGCATAAGTTTTATAGGCGAAGTTGAACGTCAGTTTATTGACAAGGCACGATCAATATGCACAATGGGTGAGGCGATGCGTGAGTATATGGCAGATAACTGGGAACGGCAGCTTTACGATACAGACTATTTAAAAAAGGATATCAAAGGAAAATTTATATACTCAGTACCGGTTTTTTCATCAATTATAACCATGCAAAAAAAAGCAGAGGTGCTTGGCTATACTTTTAGAGTACCAAAGGAATACCCACGAAATAAGGCAAATACACCAACACCATTAGAGCAAAAGGTGCTCGATGAGCTAAAAACCAAAAATGTACCTGAATACTTTTTGCTGGATTATAAAAACAATGTACTGCGTTATTTCAGGCCGGTAAGGCTTACAAAGGATTGTTTGATATGCCATGGCGACCCTGCACAATCAAAAGCATTGTGGGGGCGCGACGATGGAAAAGACCCAACGGGCGGCACCATGGAAGGGTGGAAAGCAGGAGAGGTTCATGGAGCGTTTGAGATTGTCTATTCGTTAAAGGAATATGTTGCCGCACGATTCCAGATTCTTATTATAAGTGTTGTCGCCAATTTAATCATTTTAGGTTTGGCGATAGTTCTTATACGAAGGGTTGTAAGGAAAGGATTGAGTCCACTGGATGAAATGGTGAAATCGCTGGAAGAGATGAACAGGGGTGAAGGCGATTTAACACATAAAATAGCTATTGAGAGCGATGATGAGGTTGGAAAACTTGCATTGCTGTTTAATCAATTTATTGATAATCTGCGCTTGCTTATCCTGGCTGTGAAAGATGCAGCAGATCATGTGGCTTCGTCATCAACAGAGATGACTCAGTCAAGCCAGCAGCTTGCCAATGTCGCTCAGGATCAGGCAGCTTCCATTGAAGAAACATCCTCTGCCATGGAAGAGATTAAGGCAACTATCGACTCGGTTTCAGAAAATGCCAAACATCAGGCAAAGAAAGCAGACGCAACCCGAAACTCTATGGAATATTTAGCTGATGCTATCAATCGTATTAATCACAATGCCCAGGAAGCGTATACAATGGCAGACGAAACCCATGACTATGCAAAGGATGGCGAATCAATTTTAGGGAGTACTGTAAGCGGCATGAAAGAGATAAACGAAAGCTCAAAACGTATTACTGAAATTGTAACAATAATTTCAGATATTTCTGACCAGATCAATTTGCTTTCACTCAACGCTTCAATAGAAGCTGCACGAGCGGGTGAGCATGGGAAAGGCTTTGCCGTTGTAGCAGAAGAGATATCAAAATTGGCTGATCAAACTGCCGAAAGTTCAAAAGAGATCAATAAGCTTATCCATGAAACAAATAATAAAGTAAACGCAGGTTCAGGGCTTGTGGAAAGGACGGCCGAATCACTGCGAAAGATTATTGAAAATGTAAAAACAACAGCAGTGCTTATGGAAAATATTGCGCAGTCATCACAGGAGCTCAACCGAATGAGCAATGATGTCAAGGGCGATGTAGAGGAAGTTAACAAGATGTCTGAAGAAATATCAATGATGATGGAAGAGCAGAGTGCTTCAACCAATGAGATTATCAAAGCTATCAACCAGATCAATGAAATCACCCAGGTGGTGTCAAGCGGTTCTGAGGAACTGGCTGCAGCATCTGAAGAGCTTTCCTCACAGGCAGAAAGTTTGAATCAGGTTGTAAAAAAATTTAATACATAGGGAAGATGAATATTACTGTAGTTTATACTTAAAATTTGGCTGTATAGCCTTTATTGTAGATATATTATTATACATGGACAATAAAGCGTCCATGCCAGGATCAATAGTAAAAGTAACCAGGAATAGATTGTTACCTATGGCTTTAATGTTGGTAATGCTGTAGTCTTTTACTAGTAGCGAGTATAAGCACTGCACATCACAGGTTTCATCAACAGTAAATAAATATTCACAGGGAACAACATTCTGAGCAAACTTTTGTTGTTGTTTCACCGGAGTTACCTTTGTATCAGGTTGATTTACATGTGCACAGGCATGAGCACAAAACATCATGCCTGTGATTAACAGTATACAATATATTTTTTTCATGCACTACACACCTATTACTGAATTTGTTGTGCAGACAACCCTGCTGGAGTATTGATATATTTCAATGAACCCCATGCATTGATAGACTTGCCTGTTGTTGTTATACCAGCTAGAGAGGCAACTGTTTCCCCTCCATTTTTTAGTGCATTGGCTACATCCTGATAGGTATAGTCCGGATTAAAGGCAATAAGCATAGCGGCAAGCCCTGCAACATACGGGGAAGCCATAGATGTGCCATCCATAACCTCATATGCGTTGGTGACGGAGGTATTTGCATTTACTATTGCAAAATTACGGATTGCAACACCAGTGTATTGATAACTTCCATCAGATTGTAATCGGAATCCTATGGAGCAGTTTGTACCGGTATACGATGAAATATCAAATGGGAATGGATAATAATCATGATACCATGGATTACTAAAACTCCCTGATATTCTCAATAATTGTTGCCCGGTTACAAAAGGATCTCCCGTACCAATTTTGTAATTGACACTGAAAAAATCATAACCTCCTTCAATATCAATATACGCTTCAAATAACAGGATCGCATTAGTATAGCCTGATAAACTAAAACTTTTATATGCCTTGTGATTTGCATATGCTAAGTATTCATTGGAATAATTGAAATTAGTTGGATCAGTAAGTGCTGGAAAGCCGCCAAGATTAGCCTGCTGTGCCCACCCTGTTAATCCCCATCCACTGGAAAAATCATCTGTGGTGATAGCTTGATAGTTACCAAAATATCCACTTACTATATTGGTTCCGGGAGCGCCTACATCAACCCCTGTTGCACCATAGTTTGAAAAATCGGCCAGAGCATATGCCTGATCAAGCGCTGCCACGCATACAATATTGTCCTGTGTATATTCACAGGGGTATGAATCTTTGCCGGCAGTATTCAGGTTATATCCTTTATTACCCGCCGCAACTACTACCAATACTCCATTGTTTTGTGCATTGGTTATAGCATTGGAAAAAACTGCATCGCTTAGATTTCCACCCAAACTCATATTGATTACTTTTGCCCCTCTACTAACAGCAAAGTTTATACCGCTTACAATATTGGCTGTTGTTCCTTCACCTACTGCATTAAGTACCCTCACCGCCATAATCTTGACATTCCAGCATACACCGGTGACGCCTTTTCCGTTATTCCCTACCGCTCCTATAATGCCTGCTACATGGGTACCATGCCCATTAAAATCCATGGGATCATAATCGCTATTAACAAAGTCATAGCCATGATAATTATATCCGGAAGCGGAACCGTCCCACATATTGTCTGCTAAATCCTCATGGTTATAGTTAACGCCCGTGTCTATTACTGCTACTATCACCGAAGAGCAATCAGTTATTTTATCCCATGCTGATTCGGCATCGATATCACACCCTGTTGTACCAGGGTTGTTGTTGGGATATGTTCCTCCGGTTATTGTTTGCCCGGTATTGTTTAGTCCCCATAACTGACCGTAGCTGGAATCATTGGGAGTTGAAAAGATATGGTAAATATAATTTGGCTGGGCGTATTCGACATTGGGGTTATTTTTGTATGCATGGATAGCATGTTCAACTGATTCATTTTCTTTTAGTTTAATATGCACAATAGATGTTGAACCTAAATTTTTGAGCATTGTATGACCAATGGCGGCTATGCTCTGTGATTTTATCTGTAAATTGGTTGTATTTTTAAATTTTACTATCACCTCACCGGGGACATACTGTTGAACAAATGCACCTTTCATCTGTGAGTTTTTTACGGTGCTTGTATTAAGTTTCATAGTATTTGCACTATTTAATGGCTTTTGTTTACCAAAGGCTGCATGACTGAAACATAAGCTGGTGGTAATAATAATGGATAATGCTAATGTAAATAGTATATTTGTTTTTCCTGGTTTCATAATCAAAACTCCTTTGTTCATAGTATTATTCAACGGTAACCTGTATAGGTGTTGATTGCAGACTTAGCAAAATACCATCAAGGTTTGAGTAGGCAACAACCCATACGTACCAGGTACCTGTTTGTGCTGAGTTTCGTTCAAAATCATAGTGAGTGGGTGCTAATAAACCACTGGAATATGGAATTTCAAAGTAACTATCGCCGTAGGCAAATGTACCTGTTTGATTGTAATATACTCTATATCCTCCTCCATTGCTGTTAACAGCTTTTTCCCTATTAGCCTGCCATGTTATCCTGAATAGTGTACTGGTTGCAGGATCTTTTTTGTAACCTTCATCGGCATTGCCAGGCTGGCTCTCTCTATTTTTTGTAGCACTGACCTTGTAATAGTAATGTGTGGTTTCTGTGGCAGTTGTATCATTATAACTTGTAGCTGTTATCGATGAAGCAATTTGAGAATACATTCCATCCTGGGTTTCAGACCTGTACACATTGTATGATGTGGCGCCGGTAACAGCGTTCCATGAAATTGTAACATGTTGATAGCAGGTGCCATCGGTTGCTGTTATCCCTGATGGATAGGGAAGCGCAATATACCCCAATGATGCGTTGCTAAGCTGGCTTGCTACTTCAGAAACAGCCTGTACTTTATAATAATAGTCTCCATCGGGATTATTTATTACGGTTGAACTGGTATCGTTATATGATGTGCTATTGGTTGCAACTGTTGCTATCTGTGTGTAGGTTCCATCCTGACTTGTTGAACGGTGGACAGTATATGATGTTTCGTATGGAATATCAGCCCATGTTATGGTAATCCTGTTGGTGTATGTTCCCTGTGAAGCCGAAGCAGCAGGAGTTTGTAAACTGGCATATCCATTGTCATAGTTACTCAATTGCCCCCATGTTGGATAATCGGTCCCGCCCTGTACCTTATAATAATAGTTTAATCCTGGCGTTATTGTAGTATCCTCGCATGATGTTGTTTGGAAAGTACCAATCAATTCATAACTGCCATTGGCGGCTCGTGAACGATACACTCTATACTGGGTTGAATTGGCATCAGAATTCCATGATACACTGACCCTGTCAGGGTTATCGCCATTGGTAGCGGTAACAGTAATAGCACCTGGCATGTCATCTGAATAGCCACTATCTGCCTGACTTTTTTCACTTTCAGCATCAGTTTGCGAGATAGCTGAAACCCTGTAGAAGTATGGTTTTTGTTTTGTAACAGTTGAATCTTCATAACTGGTTGATACTTCATCGCCAATTTTGTCATAAGTGCCATTGATGACGTCAGAGCGATAGATGACATATGTCTTAGCATTGCTTACTGCATTCCATGTTATAACGACACAGTTGTTATAAGAGCCATCACTTGCATTAATGCCCGATGGAGGCAGAATGATTGATGGAACGACTGAACTTGAACCGCCCCCGCCGCCTCCACCACCGCATGCAATCATCAATGTTAGAAGCAATAGATTACCAATTGTACAAACATTTTGTTTTTTCATAAAACTCCTCCCTATCATATTCTTATTTGTATTCTTATATTTAAAATTAAATGTATATATGAACAATGCAAAATGGATTGATATTATTAATCCACGATTATGAGCCTTCTAAAATAAAATTGGGATATTATTTATTATGAGATGATGTCCCATACATTTATATGTATATATCAACTCCTTCACACAGTATTCGTTTTATAATTTTTTTGTTTTATTTACTCGTTACTTATTCTGATGACATCATCAGTAACGAAAAAACTAATCCTAATCAACAAAATTATTGTAATGGATAGCATATTTTGTCAAGAAAAAATTTATAAATATACATAGCGCACACCCAAACGCTGTATACAAGCGGGGGGTATGATAGGGTAGTGGTGGATAGGGCGGTAGAAAAGGATTTATACGGAATATGGGCGGGCGATAGTTCCGGGTATCAATCAGCACGTGCCATTGGGGCTGAGTCGCCAGGGATGCTGCGTGCTATGATAGCCTATATGGGTTATACCGAAGGGATTCCCCATGAGGTCATAAACCAGTTAGATGCGATGATAGGCACCGACAATGAAGCAGCGGTAAGCGAGCTGTTTGCCCGGTATGTGAAACAGTATGAGGGGATAAACGATAGAGAATTAGCGCAGCGGAGGGCATTGCAGGTACACCAGTGGCAGATGACACAACAGCAGATGCAGGATAAGAAAGCCGACTGGGACAGGATGGTAAAACGGATATTTGAGCGGGGGATACGGCAGTGGGACATGATGCTCAAGGGATTTGCCAGCAGGTGGAAGAACTGGCAGGAAGAGTCAGAAGAATCCATGGTGAAGGGGGCAAAGCAGTGGGATGAGACAATGCAGCGGTTACGTGAGGAAAAGCTGCAGTGGCTGGCTGATGCCTATAGCGGGGTAAGCTATAAGGAGCTATTAAAGCGCATGGCAGGGATAGAGGTAGTAGTAACAGATATGCTTGCAACAATAAAAGAGCAGTATGGCGATGCCATTGGCAAGGTTGATGTTCATGCCATCCTTGTGGATATAATAAAGGATCAACCGCAGCTTTTAAGTAGTGAGCTCATGGCAATGACAAAGCAACAGGTAGAATTTGGCTTGACACGGGTAAGCGTTGGGAGCTATAACAGGAGTATCTTTGATGATGCGCAAATGCTGGGAAAGGAATATGCTACAGTACAGAAGAAGACACAAAATATAGCGTTACTGAAAGCGCTAACGCAGTTACTGGAGCAATGCAGAGAACAGATAGAAGCAGCCAATGAACAGGCAGAGCAGGCAGCGTTGCAGTTTGTAAGCGCCTATGCGTTTGGCATAGATGGCAATAGGTACAAGCGAACGCTTGCCATAACCAGCACAAGGCAGACAATACCAGCATATCAGCCCTTTGTATATACCGATAGTTTGCTGTTAGGGGAATACAGTATACCGGTGTTGATGGATATATACAATAAAGATGATGGGGTGCAGTTTGAGGCAACCATGAACGTGGTGATGGCACAGGCACAGACACGGATGGGGATGATGATGCGGCCTGATGTGGTATGGGGATTTAGCTACTATGTAGGGCAGTTTGGGCAGATAAAACCCGGGCCAAAGCTAAAAGAAGGGAAAGGGCAGTATGGGCGCATAACAAAGGATGTGTATGAGGCAGAGAAGGAGAAGGCAACCCAGGATGCAATATGCCAGTATGTGAATGCAGGAATAGGCGTGGCGCTCAGTGCTGTAACAGCAAACCCCATGGTAGGAGCAGCATACGTGAGTGTTGGACAGGCAGGGGATATAGCAGCCGGAGATTTAAGCCTGCAACACTGGGCGGTACAAACAGGGATAAGTATGGGAGCAAGCTATGCAGGAGGAGTGGTAGAGGAGAGCTATGGAGCAGTATTAGGGTCGCTTACCAGCAGTGGCATACAGGGACTGGGTAACTTTGTGGAGTACAAGGATAACGGCGGGCTTGGACTGCAGTGGGGGAGTAAAGCACAGTGGCGAAGCTGGGGAATAGGCAGTACAACGGCGCTGGTGGGAGCAGTGTTAGGTGAAGCCTATGGTGAAAAGTGGAACAACTCATGGCAGCAGTATGGGTATACTGCATCAAGCAGCTATGTAGTAAACCGTTTTGATGGTACAGGAAGCTGGAAAGATGACATGCTGCAGGCAGGGGCAAGTGTAGCAGCGTTATGGGCAAGCAATGCACTATTGGCTGACGGCACAGCAATAGGACAAAGCGCAAGCAGTCACAATGCGGTATTGCCCATGAATAGGTTTATGCAGGGCACACTGGAAAATGCCATACTGGCAGGAGCGGACATGATGAAAGGTAAAGGTATGCACGATGCGTTATTATATCAAAACTGGGAGAAGACACAGTACAGGGCAGCGGACTGGTTAAGCGACTGGGCAGCGCAACAGGGGCGCCAGGATGCCGAAGACTGGAAGACCAATCAAAAGAAAG
>JAKPOE010000152.1 GCA_029548025.1 Spirochaetota bacterium | reverse complement strand
TATCCCAATAATCCAACTGGTGCAGTGGCAACAAAAGATTTTTATAAAGAGGTCATAGAATTTGCATTAAAAAATAGTATTGTGGTGGTGCAGGATGCCGCCTATGCGGCATTAACCTATGATAGTAAACCGCTGTCATTTTTAAGTATTCCCGGTGCAAAGGAGGTGGGAGTTGAAATACATTCACTTTCAAAAGCATTTAATATGACGGGATGGCGCATGGCATTTGTTGCTGGCAACAGTCTTGTGGTAAAAGCATTTGCTACTGTCAAAGACAATTATGACTCAGGTCAATTTAAGGCAATTCAAAAGGCGTCTATAACGGCGCTGGAACATCCTGAATTTACGGAAAAAATCAAAGATAAGTATAAACGGCGTTTGTTATCCCTTGCCAAAACATTACAGCGATTGGGATTTGACGCGCATATGCCGGGCGGCACATTTTATCTTTATGTTGAAGTTCCCAAACAAACAAAAAATGGAATTGTTTTTGACAATGCTGAAGCTTTCTCACACTATTTGATTAAAGAGTGCCTACTATCGTCAGTGCCATGGGATGATGCCGGCCATTTTGTGCGGTTTTCGGCAACTTTTGAGGCAAAGGATGAGAAGGATGAGCAAAGGATATTGCAGGAAGTAGAAAACAGATTAGGAGCACTTGCATTTAAATTTTAAGCATGGATTCTTAACCATGAAAAAGAAAACATTAATAATGAGCATATGTTTGATAGTTATTGTTATAGTGCTCTGTTTTGGCATATATAGATTTTTATTCTCACGATCGTATAGAAACACAGTTGCAGCACCTACCAGCGCTCCTGTATACATCTATCGTTTAGATAAAGAATATTCGTTCATTCAAGCAAAAACTCGTGATGATGCCTTTTCTGGATTGGGCTTTGTCCATGCACGTGATAGATTAAAGCAGATTGAGTTTTTGCGGATTATGGCAAATGGAACATGTGTCCAAAACGGTATTTCTCACTACGGAGTAATCGATAAGCTTGTGCTGGCGGTTGGGTTGCATTTAAAAGCTGCAACACTTACCAGGGAACTATCGCCCACATATAAAAATTATTTACAACATTATGTCGATGGCATCAATGCCTATAAAGAAAAACGGGCAGAAGGAAATACATCACAACAATGGGAGGTTGAGGATGTCGTGCGCATATCCCTGTTTCTTGAATTTGCCAATGCGTTTTTAACAAATACCGAGCTGTTTTTTCCCGTTTATGATGCTGACTATCCATTGCTGAATCATGAGGTTCACAATAAAAAAATTGTACGCAGTTATTCCCCTGATGATGATACAATAATCAGACAGATAAAAAAACTGCGGGATGCACTTGCTTCACTTTTTGGGTTGTATGGTTCGTATTGCAGAGGGTTTGCGGTTGCGTTGCCAGCGCGTGTCATGGATACTGATAATGCTACACTGTGTTTGAGCTATGAAAACAGCATTTCTATATATCCATTAATTTATCCGGTCATTATGCAAATTGAAAAAAATACAGTTCAGGGTTATACCTTTGCAGGATTGCCATATATAATTGCAGGAAAAACTGATGCTGTGCGCTTTGCATCATTTTCTGCGATGGCTGATACACAGATTTTTTGCAAGCACCCCACGCAAAGAAACAATACCATTGTTTATTATCAAAGTGCAGCAGGCTATAAAGAGCTTTCTAAAGAACAATCCTCAAACTATGGTTCACGATTTACTGATACTGGCGCAGTTATATCGGATGCATTTGATGAATCAGTCAAGGATACTGTTATTACACTTGCATACGTCAGCCCAGAAAAAGGGTATTTTGAAGCAATGCTTGATGTACCATTTGTGACGTCATTAAATGAGTATGTCCATATTGCAAATGGCTATAAGGGGCAACCCAGGGTTTTTATAGTTCAGGATGGAGTTACCTCTTTTCAGATAATCGCAGGCAATACCATAGCAGATAATGATAGCCCTGTGCTTGCAACACCACAGAAAGCGCTGATTGCAAAAACGGAAGCCAACCTTTTTGAGGTTAAACAGGTGGATATGCTTGTTGCAGGCAGTGAAATGATAGAGAATCCATCGTTTGCTGTCCAGAAAATGATGATATTTAATAATCTGATGCGATTCAAAACTATACAGGATGCCATGACACAGGTTGCTATATACCGGGATAATGATGTTGCAGCATTGCTTACTGATATTAAATATCCTGCTGCACAGCAATATCTGACTATAATGAACAATCTTCTGGAAAAAATGCCCATTACATCGGCTAAATTGGCAAATATTTATTTCCAGGAGTGGAATTTTGCCATGAACAAGGACTATGTAGCGCCCACATTGTATAACGCCATCATCACATCGCTTGTTAAAGAAACATTTACCGATGAACTCCCGTATAATGTAGGTGATATGGTGCAGCATTATATGATCTTTGAACCAGAATTTTTAAGGATTTTCCAGGAGGATAAATCGCTCTATTTTGATGATACTGCTACTGTGGGAAAACTGGAATCACGTGACCTTATCTTTGACAGGGCGTTTTTGCATTCTTTAAACTATTTTAATTATACTATTGGACCATATATTGATAAATGGCGATGGGGAAAAGTTATTAGGGGGATAGTTGATGATAAAACGCCGGGTTCAAATGTAGTCAGCAGAGTGAAGAAAAAGAAGACCATATCATTAAGCGGCTTTGACAATACTGTTTTCAGGAATTTGATCAAACGGCAGGATTATAGTATCGATAGCCTTACTGTATGTGCATCGTTTATGGATGAAAACACTCACCGGATGACAGCACTGATTAGTCCAATTATGAATCTGGTGCCGTCCTATTATACTGATATTAATGCCGCTACATTTTTTACTATCAATGTCAATAATAAGCACGATTGTTTTACCATTAACCCTGTTAAATAAATTTTGATAGAGGCACACAACACGGTTGCAGTATGATATATTGTTTGAGTATGTATTGAGCTGAGCATGCATGAAGCTCAATGAAAGGGCAAAAAACATTTATAATATGCCTGTGGAGCTGAAGGGAGTCGAACCCTCGGCCTCTAGAGTGCGATTCTAGCGCTCTCCCAGCTGAGCTACAGCCCCAAAAGAATATACAGTATAGTAATCATGGAAGGGTAAATCATGTTTTTCGTCAATAGATTTTTTAGTGGCAGGTATGGGTATAAAAGGATTTCATCATGTTGCCATGGCTCATAGTGGAGATAAAAAATATTTTCATAACCTTATCATATAGCAATTTCCATGAAAGTATGATTATAGAACTATGCGTCCCCAATGGGATATTTCCCATACGTCCGTTGCATTGTTCCGGATAGTATCTTTATGGATTGATGAATTGTTTGCAGAACTTTTGGAAAATGAAAGTCAATCCGGTACATAATGAAATATTGTTGTATTTTTTTATGGATAGTAACATTCGATAGTACAATTACCAAAATTGTAAGAGGAGAAATGTGATGGATGCAGTAATAGATTTTTTTGCAAAAATACTTTCATATTGTGTTCAGTTTATTAACTGGGTTGCTGATATTCTTATGCGATTGTATAAATATTGCATTGGTATCTTCCGTGAGATAGAAATTTTTGAAAAATGTATTGTTATAGTATCACTAGTTTCTCTGGTTGTTCCCGTTTTGCCAATAGCGCGCTTTTATATTTTTGAAAGCTGGTATTATGTCAATAATCCGCTTGCCATATACTTTATTGGAATTATCATTATCATGGTTGTTTCTGCTCTATGGCAAAAATTCTGGATTTTAATAGCACGACTGCTCATAATAGTGTATTACTTTGCATGGGTAATCTATCTCCCTATCGGCAATAGTATTACAAAAGCACGCCCCTATGAGCTGGCTTATGGATATTACTGTAATCTTGTTGTTTCAGTTGTCTATATAGTTTTATGTGTGCTATCGCTTATTAATAGCAGGCGATAGTAACCGGTTATTGTTCTACATCGTCAATTTTTGGCACGGGCAGGATGGGTATCCCTTCGTCGAGCAGTTCTTCCATATCTTCATGAGATGCAGTTCCATAAATGTTTCGTTCCTCTTCGATGCCATAGTATATGGCACGAGCAACCTCGGGGAACTCATTGCCAACATTTTCAAAATGTTGTTTTATGTATGATTCGACCATCCGGATCATCTCAAAAAAAGCTGGCTGTTTTTTATCTGAAAATGAATTATTTGTTTGTATTGAACATCCGGTGAAAAGTCTTTTAATTTCACGCGAATTGCATAAAGGACATTCCACAAGACCAGCATTCAATTGTTTATCAAACGCATCATAATCTTTAAAATATCCTTCAAATAGGTGGCCATTGGCACATTGTAAATCAAAGCTTATCATATCAACTCACTTCATTAATAATAACTATCTGGCAACAATTGTAATAGTTTTTCAATTACATTTCAAAAAAAATATATAATTGTGATAGAGGCAATTATTCAAAAGTTGATTGGGCAGTTGCATAATGTCAAGAAAGATAGTTATATAAAATAGTAGCAAAGTACATCATTTGTATCGCCATAACTCTAAACCATGGCAAAAAAATCAAAAAGTAAAAATGAGGAATACGTAATATTATTTTATAATTGAGACCTCTGAACAAATCTTTAAAAAAATGCTTGCAATAGAAAAATAAGAGACATAATACGAACAGGTAATCTTATACGGGAGGGGGAGACCAATGCAACCAAGTTTTTTTGATTATGCCATGCAAAGCAAAGGTGGGAAGAAGACGGATGCATTTTTAGCAAAGATGAAACAAAATATTCCCTTTGATGAGATAGAGAAGAAACTGATAGAGGTGGGAATCTATAAGCCAAACGAAGGGGAACGAGGGCGACCTTCTATAAAGGCGAGAATTTTAATTGGGGCATTATTTTTACAAAGTTGGTATGGATTAAGCGATCCGATGACAGAAGAACTTATCCATGAC
>JAKPOE010000338.1 GCA_029548025.1 Spirochaetota bacterium | reverse complement strand
CGATGCTTCAACCAGACCATCAGTATAAATAATTAATCTGTCCCCTTTCTCCATTGTTAATTCAACAGTTTTAAATCGCGTTTGTGTTTGTATACCTAATGCTCTCCCTGATGGCATATACATAGAAATATTCCCATCATTACTGCACTTTATCATAGGAGGATGTCCGGCACGCGCTATGCGCATAAAATTATGTGATCGGTTACAATAAACACATACCGCAGTTACAAATGTTTGAGGGAGCATGGTGCATATATTTACGTTTAAGCTTCTTAGCAAAAGAGCAGGATCTATAGCAAGCATCTGAAACATTTTAAGCAGCACATTAACCATTGCTGAAATCAATGCCGCCGGGATGCCGTGTCCAACAACATCGGCAACAAAGAACACTACGCCATCCTTGATCTGAAATATAGTATAGATATCTCCTCCAATTTTCATAGCCGGTTGAAACTTAATAGCAATATCAATACCTTCTATATTTGGAATTTTTGATGGTAACAATTGACTTTGTATAGCTTTTGCTATCTCCAGCTCCTTTTCCAGATACGCCAATCGTTTTGCATCAAGCAATAGCTTCTGTAACTGTATATTTAAATCTTTTGCTTCTTTTAAAGCTTTTACAAAAATATTTACTAAATAAATTGCAATGATAAATATCAAAAATGGCAATCCGTAAACATATAACACTATATACGAAGGTATAATGTGCAGTCCAAATGCTAAAACATCATGAATTCCAAGAACTACCATGGGCACTAAACCAATAAAGATGAGCGCTCCCGCCTTCTTTTTATGCAACACCTGCCATCCTGATAATATAAACAAATCTATCATATAAACAATGGATACTATGATCGATAGATTTCTATACAATAATATTCCTGCCCTTGTTTGCTGCAGCACCATAATAGTGCTGAATACTATCGGCACAGCAATATAAACTATAGTTAACCATTTTTTTTGTTTCCCGATGTGATACCGGTAAAACAGATTAAGGAAAGCCGGGAATAATATCAATCCAGGCTGTGTTAGCTTCAGAATTGTATCAGACGTCAACCCAATATCAGGATACAAATTTTCTAAAAAATGAAGTGCCTGTGGCATAGCAATGGTAAAACACGCTATGCCAAATAATAAATATTCCATGTACTCCCGCTGGAAGTAAAACATCATGAGAAAAAAAAATGATAATAGTATTAACAAAATGAATATATTTTCCATCAATTGGATTCTTAAATAATCCAACAAGCTGGCAATTTTACTCCCTGCAACATTGTCAATCAACCTGACAGGAGGGGTGATCCAGAATTCTGAATCATAGTAAACTTTTAGTGCAATAACATTAGCGCCTTTGTTTATAATGTCTCTGGGTATAGTATAATGACGGAATTTACCCCATGCAGATTTAAAATCCGGCGGGAACCGTCCTGACGCCCCTATTTGTTTCCCATTGAAGTAAGCAACATCAGCATTCATGATTTCACCAAACTGCAATGCCAAATCATTAGCTGGCAAAGATTCAATGAAGATTTCTTTTTGAATCCATACATATCCTTTAACAGGCAGCTGCATATTGTTATTTTCAAATGTATGGGGTACTTTTATTGAGCAGGGAATATTAATTTCCACATATTCAGGCAACCTTTTATTGGAATAATCATACTCTATATTTTTAGTAGCAAGCTTCCATGTGCCTTCCAGCGACTGGAACACACCAGGTGAATGTGCTGAACATGATATCAAAACTATAATGCAGTTAAGCATTAAAATTTTTATCGCCTTTACATTAATGGAATACATATCATTATTGTCCCAAAAAAAACGTGTTAATAGTACCATATCACCAGCATTATGTCAAAGGCTTTTCATATTCAGGTCTTAAATATATGCGACAGTTTTTTTAATATACAATTATTATAATAAATGCACTTGACTAAATGGAATACAAAAGTTACCAATAATAGTAACTATCGAACATACAGCATTAAAAAATTGCAGTGCATTCACAATGAAAGGAACAGTTATGAAAACAAAAGAATTTATAAGTTTGAAATGGTCGTTGTATGAAAAAAATCCAATCATAAAATATCCTTTCCCATCGCCAATTATTGCTGACCCATCATTTATTACTCCAGATGAATCAAAGGATGGGAAATGGCATCTTTTTGCTCACTCTTTGCTTGGCATTCACCACTATATTTCTATGGATGGGATTACCTATACAAAATTAAAAAAGCAGACTCTTCGCAGAGCTATGCGTCCGTTTTTGCTTTATGATAATGGCATGTACTATTTATACTATGAAAAAACTAAACCCTTTATTTTATGGTACTCATGGCTCCCCCATCAATGGTACTCATATATAGCAATGCGCTCTTCAAAAGATTGTTATACATGGAGTAATGAAAAAATTATTTTAAAACCATCATTACCATGGCATCACAACAATCTTGGATATTCAATAAGCAACCCCTGTGTTGTTAAAACTAAGAGTACATATTACCTCTACTATAGCGCTGCATTAGCATATATAATGGACTGTGGCTTTAATGAACCGCTACATATTGGATTGGCAAAAGCACAAAGCCCGGAGGGCCCCTTTGAATGCTGCAGCGAACCCATTCTATCACCTTCGCAATATAATCGATGGTGCAATCTGGGATGTGGGTCATTTAAAGTTTTAGCATTTGATGATGGATTTATAGGTTTGCAAAATGGCATATACTGGGATTATACTATCAATCATTCGGGTTCGGCTATACTTGTCTATTCTTCAAAGGATGGCAAAACATTTAAAACTTTATTGAAAGACCCGTTACTGAAACCGGACAATATCAATGGATCATTTATGAAAAGCCATGTATATGCCTTTGATGCAAAGCCTGTGGATAAAGAACAATGGTTTTTATATTTTAATGCCCGCAATGATTGGCACTGGAGTAAAGGCAGAGAGCATATCGGACTTTTAATTGGTAAAAAAAACAAACATTAAATACCACCACCATGTTCAAACATCATCTCTGATGGCTTTTGTTGCAATATATGGGTTTTAGGTGGAACGCTTTCGGTAAGCCACACATTGCCTCCAATGACCGATCCCTTCCCAATGGTAACCCTTCCCAATATTGTTGCTCCTGAATAAATAATGACATTATCTTCAACAATAGGATGGCGGGGAATTCCTTTCATGGGGTTACCATTTTCATCAAGCGGAAAACTTTTTGCCCCCAATGTAACACCCTGATAAATTCTAACATTATTACCAATGATAGTTGTTTCACCAATAACAACACCGGTACCGTGATCTATAAAGAAATTTTCGCTGATTGTTGCACCAGGATGTATGTCTATCCCGGTTTGCGAGTGAGCCATCTCGGTGATTATACGCGGGATAAGCGGGACATCCAGTATATAGAGTGCATGGGCTATCCTGTAATGTATCATGGCGGTTATACTGGGATAGCAAAATATTGTCTCACCATGACTTTTTGCTGCTGGATCTCCCTCATACGCTGCCTGCACATCCATTGCCAGCATGCGACGTATTTCGGGTAACATATCCAGAAATTGAAACATTATCTTCCGTGAACGATGCTCGCATTCTATGCAATCGATAGTTTCATTTTCCGAACATGAAAAACAATAGCCACGTTTTATCTGTTCAGTAAGTTTTCGGGCAATCCCGTCAATAGCTGAACCAATATAATATTGCATATTGTGAGGAGTAATTTCTGAATTTCCAAAGTAGCCAGGAAAAAGCACCATTTTACATTCTTCAACAATCTCTTCTAATTGCTGAATTGAAGGCATGGGAACATCGTGATTTATCCGGTGATATACCTTTTTATATGACTGAGGCTGGCATAATGTTTTTACTATGTTTTCTAAATGCTTCTGGTAATTTCCATTTTCTGAAATATCTTTTAACATATAATTCTGTAATCCTGATATACCATTACGACCATGTTTGGTCAGTAAGTTTATCGCAATATAGCATACAAATCAAAATTTTGCAACACCCTTGATTACTTCATCAAGTTATCCACTATCTGCAACTTAATCTTCTTTGTATATTCAGTATAATCAAATGCTTCATTATCAATAATATATTGTATAATCAGTCCCTGAACAAAAGCAACAATCATCGTTGCGGTATATTGCACATCCACATCTTTAAATACATTTTTATCAATACCTTCCTGTATTATTTTAGCACATTCTGCCCTATAGCTCTGGTATAATTTAATGTTTGCTTTTCTCATACGCTCATTATGATTTATCTGTGTCCAGAAATCAATAAGGACGTGGAAATATTCTTTTTCACGCTCTACAAGGTGAAACGCTTCATCCATAAAGATTATTATTTTTTCTTCTGGATCATCTATCTTTTCAAGTGCTTTTGCAAGATAGCTGCTCAGATTTTCATTCATTACTCTTAAAACAGACACCAGGAGATCATCTTTGTTTTTAAAATAATAATGCACCAGACCTGTTGAAAGCCCCGCTTCTTTTGCTATATCACGAACAGTAAAATTATAATATCCTTTCCTGCTTACAACTTTATATGCCGCACGGGTAAGCTGATTTCTTCGTAGTTCTATGACATTTACATTTTTCCTTTTCATTTAAAGACAACCTTTCTAATCGAAAATAGAGATAATTATTTATTATTGTGTATGTTCATCCTGGGCATCAATGCATTTTTGATAAAATCAACCACACCCTTTACTATCCTTTCATCATCATCAAATGCATCTTCCCCAATGAAAAGTTTTAATCGCTCCTTGAAGTATTCAGATGTATATGAAAACTGGGTCAATACTAATATATTATCAATACATAGTGAAGCAACATTAACATCAGCATCTTCTCGTACGATACCCTGTATTTTTGCCTGCTCTAATTCGTGGCGATAAAATTTAATGGTAATATATTCTATTGTCCTGGATAATCGCGGTGTAAGATGTGATAAACCCTCGGACGTTATATCAAGATAAACCTGATGAATCTCCGGATATTGTCGGGCAAACTTTTGTGCTGCGCATACCAGCTCTTCTATTTTTTCATAAAAATTTTTATTTTCGAGGCTTACCGAACCAAGCACATTCTCCAGTAATTTATACGCCTCATTGATAACCGTTAACAGTAAATCTTCTTTGCTTTCAAAATAGTTATACATTGAACCAATACTGATACCAGCTTTTTTTGCTATTATATTAATATTTGCTCCCTTAAAACCATTTTTTGCAAACTCCTTTGTCGCGATGGTTATTATCCTATCCCGCTTTTCAGGCGAAATCCTTTCAAATGTTTCTTTATGAGCTTTTTTGGCAACCATAGCCATTATTATTCTCCATAATTCATTATATTCTTTTCAAACTAAACTCATAATTAATGTATTCGTCAATTAATTTTACAAAGTAAATTGTTATTTACAATCTGACAAGAAAATAATTATTTATTACATTATTATTGGTAGGGCTGCGGGTGGCTTCATGCAGCTACCTGAATGGATTAAAATGATAGAAACCTCACCCTTGATTCCTCCCCGTAAATAAGGCAGGGAAACAATAGCCAAAAAAACTGGATGGTAAACTGTTATTGAAACAGCCCCTCTATAAATTGCAGCATGCATTGTTTCATGAAATCATTGCACTGCAGTTGAGGCAATATGGCATGCACCTTTTGCAGATGTTCATCAATGATAGCATGGAGTACTGTGACAGCACCACTTTTTGTTATATAGTGTTTTATTGTATCTATTTCTTCACTTGATTTTTCATCCTTCCTTAATAAATCAAGGAAATGCGTTCTGTCTTTTTCATTTAATTTGTTCCATGCCTGTTGTACCAGTACAGTATATTTTCCTTCGGCTATATCAGAACTTGCTGATTTCCCCATATCCTTTTCATCACCAAAAACTCCTATGATATCATCACGCATCTGGAAAGCAAATCCCAATGAATAGCCCATTTCTGTTAGCCGTTGCAACTCATTACTATCATTACCACCAGCCAGTATATATCCCAGTTTCAAAGGGCCAGATACTGTATAGTGAGCCGTTTTCATTGTAGCAATCATCTCCGCTATGCCATCATCGCTGATTGTTTCAGGATGTGACCAGATAATATCAAGCAGTTGACCTAACGCGGTACGTTCATACATTACTGCAAATTCATTCAAAAAATATTTTATACGACTGCTCTCCAGTGTTGCTATCATCTCAAGTGCATTGCTCATAACAACATCAGCAAGAACTATCGCCACCCATGTACCAATATTTGCATTGTACTGATAATATGAGCTGTCACACAGTATATGGAATGCCGGCTTCCCACGCCTTACAACTGCACCATCAATAATGTCATCCTGAATCAACAAAAATGCATGCATGCACTCAAGTGACGATGCAACAGGAATCATTGCATTAATTTTTTTAACCAAGCCCCCATATCCTGCAAAAGCAAGCAAAAGCAACAGAGGACGGATACGCTTGCCTTCGCGAGTACAATATTCCTGTAACAGTCTATATGCAATTTTTAGCTCATGATTTTTGGCAGATAGTTCTTTATTATTATAAAAACTGTCAATATACTGATTGATGAGCGGAACATATCTGCTGGAAAAGTCATGAAAAGTATTATGTTTTTCAATTTTTTTTGACATATGAATTCCATTTGATAGATTGACTATGGTATTGTCAAATGAGTTTTGATACAATTGTCCCTTTTGATCTAAACCTTATGTCAATACAAAATTTTATAGGATAGTTGCTATTAATGTTAGCCAAACGTATTATACCCTGTCTGGATGTTAAAGATGGCAGGGTTGTTAAAGGTGTTAATTTTGTAAACCTTTCAGATGCAGGTGATCCTGTTAACAACGGTATGTTCTACGATGCTGAAGGTGCCGATGAGCTGGTGTTTCTTGATATTACCGCATCAAGCGACCGACGGGCAATCATACTAAAAATGGTAAAAGATGTTGCCGAAACGGTTACTATACCTTTTACCGTTGGTGGTGGCATACGTACTATTGATGATGTCAGGATGATTTTAGAAAACGGTGCTGACAAAGTATCAATTAATACTCAGGCAGTGTTAATGCCACAGCTTATTACCCAATGTGCCATGCGATTTGGATCTCAATGTATTGTTGTTGCCATTGATGCTAAACAAAACAGTGCCGGCTGGAATGTTTATCTGCACGGCGGTAAAACAAAAACCGATATAGATGCATTGCAATGGGCAAAACAAGCCGAAGCACTGGGAGCAGGTGAGATCCTTTTAACCAGCATGGACCGGGACGGCACTAAAGCAGGTTATGATTTAAAGTTAACGCAAAGCATTGCAGATATTGTGCATATACCGGTTATTGCTTCAGGAGGTGCTGGAACTTTAGAGCATCTATACGAAGGATTTGTTTATGGTAAAGCAGATGCAGTACTGGCAGCTTCAATTTTTCACTACCGAGAATACAGCATCAAGCAGGCAAAGGATTTTTTAGCTTCACACGGCATCCCTATTCGTCCGGTAGATTTTAGTTAGCATTTAACAATAAATACAGAATTCCTATTACAATTAAAAATGTAACTGCAACAATTGCTATTATAATATAATTTGGTTTTGCCTCTTCCTCTGCTGCCTGCACTGTAGCAGCATACGTTGGATCCAATGCAACCTTTATATTTTCTTCTTCCTCAGTTATATCAACAACAATGCCTTTTGCAATAAGCCCATAGATTTTATATCCCTTTTGTGGAATACATTGGACATGTGTAATGCGCGCAGGGATGGGTTTAAATTGTTCATCTTGATACGCTTGCAATGCCTTTGCAACCTTTACCGCCACAGGTTTACTATCGATAATAGAAATCATGATTCTGTCTCCGGCTGATAATTGTGAAATATGCTTCCCTTTAATGGGTGATAAAATTAATGTTGCTTTTATAATAAGCTTAACACCATCAACACCCACCAATGGTGTATATTCGCCTGACGGAGTATCTGCTTTTATTACCTCTGATTCCTGTGTTTGCTCCCCTTCCACCTTTACAGATTCCAACTTTGGGATAGTAATTGAATTCAATTCCATTGTCAGGGATGATGTTGATTGATACACTACAAGTGAATCAACACGTTGCAATGCGAATGTCTCCTGAATAAGCTTCCTGAATAGGTTGTCTATTGCTATATCATTTTTTATTTCAATATTTCGGGATAATTCATTTTGCAAAATAGTACTAAAATTTTTAATCATTTTATCACTAAAAGTTTTAGCAAGAACATGGTCATATTCATCTTTTTGCATCTGTTTTGCTATTTCTTTTTCAAATAGTATCCAGTCCAGTGCCGGATCTATATTCAGCAGTGTATAGGAAGGTGATACAATGAGCGATAATCCGGAAATTGAATTATAAATAGTATTAAAAAAAAGCAAGAAAGCTCCAAACAGTGTTGAAGATGCAAAACGAACCTTGATAGCATATAAATCATTGTAATTCCCTGACACCATCTGGCGGGCTCTTTCCATATCACCATGGGTATAATGCATTGCAATATTTATCTTTCTTGTTTGTTCAGACAGATGCATGTAAGCTTTATCATTTTCTTCCATGGATACTATCCTGTGAAAAGTGCTTTATATCAATTTTTTATACCAATAGACTTTATCAGTTAAAATGTAATAGCAAAATGGAATTGATGGTATTCATAGTATACTATCATTTTTTTTGTAATACTGCTTTGATCCGCTCCAATATTGTTCCACGCTGGATAGGTTTTAAAATAAAATCAGCAGCACCCATTTTTAATAAGTCAGACAGCACCCCTTTTGTGGTTTCTTCACTGATGAACACAATTTTAGCTTTTGGTTTCTTATGACTTAATTCATACATAAGCGCATATCCATCTAACTTTGGCATATCCAGATCAGTTGTAATAAGATCAAGATCAGCAGCCAGTGATTCATATAGCTTCAAAGCTTCAGCTCCATTGGAAGCAGCAGCAATTATCTCATATCCTTCAGATTCCAGTATTTGAATAATCTGCTTGCGATGGAACTCTTTATCATCAATTACCATAACCTTATATGGTATCCCGTTTGGTTTTATACCATCAGGTCTCTTAGGATTGATTGCAGGAAAATCATGTGGACTTTTCATAAAACCTCACTCCATTTTATAAAAATATCAATGTTATATTGTCACTAATTCATATTCCATATTACCGGCTCCAATAGATGTAGCATATTCAAAGAGACAGTTCCATTTAACCGGGTATAACGCTTCAATATTATCTTTTGAGCTATCCTTATGAGCTATTCGTGAATCTGGCATCGGAGTTGCTTTATTTATCAGATCTATTGATGCTTTATCAACTGCAATGGGATCGGTTGAGGCAACTATTCCTATATTGGGAACTATAGGGATATCATTCCAGTAGCAACAATCACATTCAGGAGATACATTCATGATAAAGTTAAAAAATAAAACTTTATTTTCCTTATGTTTCATAAAAGCATTAACATATTCAGCCGTTCGCTCATACAGTGTGGTATGGTCGGTTTTCCACAATACCGGTATAGCATTATAAACACAAATAACTGTACATTCTCCGCAACCAAAACACTTATCACTATTGATAAATGCTTTTTTATTTGCATCAAATGAAATGGCAAATGCCGGACATCGTTTAATGCACGCACCACATGAGGTACATAGTGTTTGTTTTACTTTAGGCTTTAAATCAGAATGCAATGATTGTTTCATGGAAGGTGGCGCACATCCCATAGCAATATTTTTTATAGCACCACCAAAACCATACAGTTCATGCCCTTTTACATGGCTCACAACTACCATCGAATCAGCATCGTGAATTGCTGAAGCTACTTTAATAGTTGAATACCATTTACCGGTAGCAGGGAGTTCTTTAAAATCGTTTCCTCGTAATCCATCGGCAATAATCACCGGTGCACCGCATGAAACTAAAGAAAATCCGTTCATAGCAGCATTTTTCAGATGATCAACAGCGTTACTTCTGCTTCCTCGATACAATGTGGTGGAATCAGTAACAAATGGATTTGCTTTCAAATCCTTAACACAATCAACAAATGTATGTATTATTACAGGCGGCGTATAGGCAATGTTGCCATATTCACCAAAATGTGTTTTGATTGCAACAAAATCTTTTTCATTGATTATCTCATTTGCAGATAATTTGTAAAAAAGCTTTTTAATTTTGCTGACGATATTCTCCTTACTGCTCATATGCAAATCTGTAAAATAAACAACAGACATATGTACCTCGCTTGCACAACAGTTTCTGATAGTATTAGTATAATCACCATGATTTGTCAATAACAGTTTTCAATACTCATTAATATCACCATTCATTGCTGATGCACAAATTTTATAGGTACCTTAAAAAAATAGTATATAGTATCAACAATAGTCTATAAAACAAAAAAATCATTTATCACTATTGTATGTTCATGAGAGTGGTAACAATCAAAATATTCAATACATTTTAACACATACCGGTCAATGCAATCAGATTTACAACGATATAAATATTTCCACCAAAAGTCTATTTACAATAATGAACAAAATTGAGAGTTACTATCGCCACCATTTTCCATTAATAAAAATATAAAAAAACCGATACACTATATAAAAGTATAATTGAATAAAAACTTGACGTTTCATTGTAATTTTCTTGCAATATTCACAATACCCTGTATTGTTTTGTTATATTTTTTGGATGAGGTAAATATTGGAAGGAACACAGCAAACATCTCATTATTTTTGTAAGCCAGTTGATTATAAAGAAGCATTAACAAGAGGTGAAGACGTTTACCTACAGTTTTCACTATTAACCCCTGAGGTTGAAGCATGTTTAATCAGAGTGCTGAGTATTTATTTGTCACAACTTGATCTTTTATATTTAAAAGATATGTTTATAAACATACTAAAAGAACTGGTGAATAATGCCATCAAGGCTAACGCTAAACGGCTTTACTTTAAACGAAAAAATCTGGATATCAATAAAAAAGAAGAATACCGTAACGGGATGGAAACATTTAAAGAAGATGTGTTTGTTGGAAATCCCGAGTTTCTTGAAGAGCTTGGAAAATCCAACTTTATTGTACGGGTATTCTTTTCCATTACCGGTGATATTCATAAAATTCATGTAATAAACAATGTTCCCATTATACCTGAAGAGATGAACAAAATTAATGCACGAATAAAGAAAGCATATACCTACCATGGTATTTCCGATGCATTTGATGACATTTTAGATGATTCGGAAGGAGCAGGATTAGGTTTGATTATTACATTGATACTCATGAAGAATGCCGGTTTTCCTCCTGAGGCATTTAGCATGTCCACAAATGGTAAGATCACCAGTGCCACCATAAACATTGATGAAAGCTTCCGCAACATGGATCTAAAGGTTAAAATGGCACAGGAAATCATAAATGAGGTTGAATCACTCCCTTCATTTCCACAAAATATTCTAGAAATACAGCGCTTATGTGCAAATCCTGAATCTACAATAAAGGCTATAGCCGACAGCATCAAGCGCGACCCGGGGCTTGTTACCGCCATACTGAAGCTTGCCAATTCAGCAGGCTACATCACATCAAAACGAGTTGAAACTATTGAGGAAGCAGTAAAAATCATTGGCACAAAAGGTATCAATACACTGCTCGTTGCCAGTGGTGTTCAAAAGATAATTGATTCCCGCTATAAAAAATTTGAAACCATCTGGAACAATTCATATAAAACAGCATTTTATGCACAATGGATCGCGATGAAATATCGCAAGGAACGGCTTTCTGAATTTGCTTATCTGGCATCATTGCTTTCGGATATTGGGCTTATGGTATTACTTTCTATCAAACCAGATGAAATTCAAAAAATACGGGAAATTGTAGGCTTAAAACAGCTTGATAATATCTCAATACTGGAAGAGATATCCTTAGGAGTAAGCCATAGCACATTAGGAAGTTTGATATGTCAGAAATGGAAATTTAATGATGCGCTGGTGAAGGCTATTGAATTTCATCACAGACCGCATCTGGCTCCCTCGCAGTACAGAGATTTGATCTACATTGTCTATCTGGCATATGTCTTTACCAGCATTGAGTCAAAAAACTTTAGATTTGAGATTGCAGATGAAGACTGTCTTGACTATTTTAAGCTTAATAATAAAACTAATTTTGATGAATTGCACCAGTTAATAAAAGCAAAGTTTGAAGAATATTCCCAAAACAATAAGATCACAAATTAGTTATGGAATCATTGTTAAGGAAATTCTTCTTTACTGCATCCCTAAGAATGACATTGTAACATAATTCTATTTTCAGGAGACTATCGCATGTATTTTCAGGATCTCATTGCCAGTTGTAATAGCTTTTGGGCAAAACAGGGTTGTATCATTGCACAGGGATATGATATGGAAGTTGGAGCAGGTACATTTAATCCTGCAACTTTTTTACGTGTACTTGGTCCTGAGCCATGGAATGTAGCATATGTTGAACCATCACGACGTCCAACAGACGGAAGATATGGCGATAATCCAAATAGACTGCAGCACTATTATCAATATCAGGTAATTATGAAACCATCACCTCTTGATATACAGGATTTATATCTGGATTCATTACGTAACTTAGGCATCAAACTTGAAGAACATGATGTCAGATTTGTTGAAGACGACTGGGAATCACCTACACTTGGTGCATCAGGATTAGGATGGGAGGTTTGGCTTGATGGGATGGAAATTACACAGTTTACTTACTTTCAGCAATGCGGAAGCATTGAGCTTGATCCTATACCGGTAGAAATCACCTACGGTCTTGAACGTATCTGCATGTATATTCAGGGAGTTGAGAGCGTTTTTGACATTCAATGGAATGATACACTTACCTACCGAGATGTTCATCATCGCAGTGAATTTGAATTTTCACATTATAACTTTTCTATTGCTGATACCGCATTATTATTTCAACTATTTGATCTCTATGAAAAAGAATGCCTGAAGATCCTTGATTATGAACCGGTTCAGGTAATACTTCCGGCTTATGATTATGTTTTAAAATGTTCTCATGTATTTAATCTACTTGATGCTCGAGGTGCAATTTCAGTTACTGAACGTGTAGGTTACATCACAAGAGTTCGCAACATTGCCCGACGCTGTGCCGAGCGATATGTTGCTATCCGTGAATCAATGGGATTTCCGCTTTGTAAATATGCAAAATATGCATCACCCGAGAAAGCTTAATGGATTACTTTGCCAACCTTGAAAAATATTTAAATGCCCATGATCATTTTATAATATCAACACATGAGAGCCCTGATCCTGATGGTCTTGGCGCTGAAATAGGATTTAAGGAAATACTACTACATTTAGGAAAACATGCTATCATTATTAATTCAGATCCAACTCCCACAAAGTTTAATTTTATTGATCCTGATAATGAAATAATTATTTTTGATGAAAAAATGATCATAGACAATATAAGTAATTATACTATTTTTGTATTGGATACAAATGATTTTAATAATATTGGAAAAGCGTACCATTATTTAAACAATATTGTTAAAGATGTTTTTATTATTGATCACCATGAAGGTGCTAACAATAAATTAGAAACAAATTACATTAAAGTTGAGGCATCATCAACATCAGAAATAATCTGCACGATAATGGAACGGTATAACATAAAACCATCATTTAAGGCAGCTCAGGCACTCTATGCTGGTATTGTTTTTGACACGGGCTGTTTTAAATATCCTAAAACATCATCACATACATTTACTATTGCAGCACAATTAATTTCATCTGGAATTAAACCATACGAAGTATATCAATGGATATATGAAAATAACACGTTAGAAGTATTTAGATTGCGTGCTTTGATGCTTTCATCCATGGAAGTACATTTTGGTGGAAAACTTATATTAATGGAATTAACTCCAGAGATGATTAAAGCAACGAATGCACCTTTTTCAGAAGGCGAAGTAAATATTAATTTACCATTAACTATTAATGGTGTAGTTGCCAGTGTTGTTGTAAAACAGGATGTTGACGGTCCGGTTAAAGTAAGCATGCGAACTAAAGGCGATTTAGATGTTGCAGCAATTGCAATAGCAAACGGTGGAGGCGGACATAAAAATGCTGCTGGTTT
This sequence comes from Spirochaetota bacterium, assembly GCA_029548025.1. Next base: position 35,025 of record JAKPOE010000338.1, on the reverse strand, counting down.
TAAATCTCCGTACAATTTTGCGACTACTAAACAAAAGATTCTTCAAGAGATGTCAGCATTTTTTAAATAAATCCATTAATTTAAAGCAATTCAATAATTGATTGAATCAACGCACGTATTTCTTTGTCCTGCTGTAACAGCGGGTGTACAACTTCATTCTTTTTCACCTGAATAATAATGTTCACCTCATTACCTTCAAGGTATTCGGGTACTTCTATCTTTAAACCATAACTTAAAAATTTATTCTTTAAGTAATTAATTTTTTCTACATATTCGCTATACTGTGGATATCGTAACAAATAGATGTTTCGATATATCTCATCATCAGTTCTGTTTTCCTTATTGATCAGAACAGTAATTTTTTTCAAAACGCTTTCATAGTGCTGATTACGACATATATCTTCTATCATCACAACAATATCCCTGAAATAATTTACACGCAGTTGACAGGCATTTATGATTGCAGCAACAAGTTGAATACTTTCATCTGATAAGCGAAGGACAGGCATTATAAATTTAAAAGGTATGTTTTTTGAATCAATATAATTCATTAAACTTGATGGCAGACCAATAATTTTTTTTAAAGAAGTCGTTTCAATCAAAGCATCTGGGACTGATAATTCATGAGCTATCGCAATCAATTGTTTTTTATTTATTTTAAAATACTCTTTTAGTATAAATAAACTTTTTAATTTGCCGATAGTTCCCATTAAATTGTTGTATAGTTTTAATGTTATTATAGCCATGAAATCATCTTCGGAAAGCCCATTGATTATTTTTGCTGGTACATTGGCCAATTCTGTTTGAATTGATGCAAGCATCCTGTTGTGACCACAAACCGGAATATAACAACCGTTACCCTCAATCAGGATAACTGGTTCCAGCACACCGTTTTGTTTTATTGATTTTATTAATTCAGGAGACAATGGTTTTGAAATTTTGTAATAATCATTGATATAATTAATTGACTGCAAAGGTATCATTGTTGATGTGAAATTATCAAATGGCATTTAAAGAAGTCCTCGCAGTAATTTTTCTATTTCATCAGGATAGATTACTGATATCTTTGATAGTTGCTTTAAAGTTTCCTTTGCAATATCAGTCAGATCAGCCGTGGTTATTAATATCCCCTGCTTAACTTTCATATCATTAATTGCCTGAGCAAAATTCCTCAAGGTGATTTCACCAACATTTGTCTTTGTCCATCTCCTGACCCATACAAGCACCTTATCTTTTGTTTCAGGATTAACAGCTAAAAAATCAACACCATCAGCTTCACGGTATGTTTGCAAAATCTGATCTACTTTAAATCCCACTTTTGACACCAATCTATTTGATATAATCCTGAAATTTTCAGTATCTAAAGCAATATACTTTTGTATAATCTCATCAGAAGTACTGGATAGCTTCCCATCATCAAAAGTTATACGTGTTGTCACAACAACATCTTTTAAATTGTATCTTTTACTGCCTTTTAATCCACACATATCCCATAGTAAATTTTGTGGAAAAGCTTCCTCCATCCATGCTGTAATAGTTTCTGTTATAGAGGCTGATTCTTCTTTAACAAATTTATCAGCCTCCATTTCTTTTCGCAATTGCGTCACAAGAAATTGTATGTTTTTGTAATTTCGATCTTTACGGTATAGTTCATTCCACACATCGTATGCTAATGATGATTGTTCATTTTTTAACAAAGCATACCCAAGATCATGTAAAGCTAAAGCTTCAGCATCATCATTAGCATTCTTTCGGGCTATTTCCAGTAAATCCTGAAATAGTTTAATACCCTCATCATGACGTTTAAGGCGCATATATAAAAAAGCCTGGAATCGTTTTGCTAAATACTGAACGTCAGGATCCTGTGCAGATTCAGCCACTTTTGTAATATACGTCAGAGCCTGTCGGTAATCACGTTTACGGTTAAAGGCAAAAGCCAATGCAATTTGAGCTATTTCTGATTGTGGTTTTAATTGTAGAGCCAATCTAAAATTATCAATCGCTTCCTGGATTCGCATATTTTGATAATTACAGATTCCTGCTCCAAATAAAATCTCGTAACTATCATTTTTAAGTTTTAATAATCTTTCAAAATAACGTTGTGCAATATCAAATTCCTCCTGACTTAACAAAATGAATGATACATGGTAAAGAGAATCAATATCAGCAGGAAAATTTTTTAATATATCCATATACATCTTGAATGCTTTTTCAACCTCATCACGGACATAATATGACTTTGCTAATTTTTTTAATACAGAAAGTTGATCAACCTCATAGTTAAATTTACCTATTTCTAATATTTTCTCTAAGTGAATCACTGCCTGATCAATTTCACCCATTGTTAAATAAAGTTCAGCCAGACGATGATGGACTACAAAATTATCAGGATATTCATCGATGACTTTTTTATATTCAATAATTGCATCATGCAATTGATTTGTTTTTAAAAATTGTTCTGCCTTATTTAAGGGATTAAATTTTGGTCTGATATATACTAAATAATATACAAATCCACTGATAATTAATAGTGATATTACAAGATATGATATCATTTTTCATTTTCCAGTATTAAAATTACAACTGCCACCGCAATTACTACTTTATTATCGATAGAACAGTAATTAACGTTTAAATCTAATCTCTGAAGGCCAGCCATTAATACACCATGATTTTTCTGTCTGATATTTGACAATAAAATCATCTGATTTTTTTATTTTTGCTTTAAATGGAAGATTAACTAAAATATCATGTGGTATAAACCGGGGTATGTCAGTAAATTGAATTACAAATTCATTTGATGTGGATGTAGCCGTAAAACTAATTATACCAAACCGTGAATGAGCATTTTTTATATTCATCTGACAATCATTAAACCATTCTTCCCATGGAACCGGGAAAATTTCCAGTCGTTCAGGATGATCTATAAAGCATAAATTACGGATAGCTTGAAATAATAATGAAACAGCAATAGTTGAAACAGGGTCATTTACAACGGCATGACCTGTTACAGGATCAAGAAAATCAGGTAAAAATTTTTGTTTATTACATAAATTAATAATTGCATTAATACTATCGATAGCTCTTTTATCATGAGCATAGATCATTGCATTAGCAAGACTTAAAGAATTTACTATATCAACCGCGCTTATTATGGTGTTATATAAAGGCAATCCTTTACCTGCATGTATGATAGCATTAATTATATTTTTCACTATATACGGTTGCATTATATCCTTCATATAAGGGTAAAGCAAGGGGCTGTATGATATAATCCTGTTATCATTTACATTTACAAAATGGGAAAACTCAAGGCTGTCTTTTACTATTATTTTTTGTTTTCGTATAGGTTTACTATATTTAGGAGTCCACTCAATTAATTTCTCCTCTTCACCGTTTGTTTCACTGTTTATGGTAAATATTGACTTTAATATTACATTCTGCAGTCTTTTTATATCACTAAATATTTTTGTTTCCTCACCAAAAAGCCCCAACGAACGCGACATAAATGCTACATTTTCAAGAGCAGATATAATATATGCAATATTGATAATCGCATTTATGGCTATTTGAGGATTATCCTTAAAATTATTTTCTTTTGTTATATCACCTATTTTTTTAAAAAATTCAGTGATGGAATAAGCATATTGCTTGCATAAGGAATAATTATTTTGCACAAAAGAGGAATCTTTTATTGTCCTATAGCAATCGCCAACTATTAAACAAAAAAATGATGAAGATAGGACACCTTCATAATCATCCGTAATCTTTATATTTTTTTTGATAGTATCAATGGCAAGCTCAGTTTGTTTTAGATAACCCATTCTGTTCAAGGTTGAAGAAATATAGTAATATTGCTTCAACCTTTGCAGTTGAGTTGTTTTTATAGATGCCATAGTAGAGGCATGCACCAATGTTGATAATTTGCAAAAATCAGTCCACTCGTTTATAGTATGCCTGCCAATTGATATGGCAATCCCCTGTTTCATTATGCTATCTACATAGCTGGTATAATCATTAAGAGCTGATTTAACAGATAATGTTGAAACGGATAATTTTGTATTTTTACCGGTAGCGATGCGAATACCATATTCATGATCCGTATTTTTCAATTCATATGCAAAAGCCATCGTCGCCATACCACTTGAACTACTTATCCTATATTTATCATCTTTCTGTAATATATCAATATCACCTATGATTTCATTACCAACAAGAATATAATCCGGTTTTTCAATTAATGAACATGCATGATCATCATTGATTTTCACTAAATTATTTTTTAACAACTCGATTGAATTGATGCCGGATAACGTTGTTGTTGTATAAGGTCTGATTGCTATGATGAAATAGGATTGGTTCTTTTTTTTAATATTTATTTTATTGATAACTATCGCTTCATCAACATTTGTATGAGCAATATACACTGACTGTAAAAAACGAAATAAATGATGCTGATACGATGTTTTTACAACTCCCCTTTCATTTTGTTGATGTATACATGTATCATCATGAAATTTAATATATGCCCCATCAGAGTAGACCATACATTCAACTGACCATTTTGCCCAGTCAGGATGAATCATACCGCAAGGATCTATCCTTATTGCTCCACTGTTTAAAAAACTATTTATTGTATACCATGTTCTGCAATGATTGTTATATAAAATAAACGGGAGAGACTGTATTCTAACATTTTCCCTATTAGTATAATGAGCTATCCAGTATGGCCATGAAAAATAGTTGTGTTTTACATAAATTTCAAAATTTTTTATACCTTCAGATAATTCCAAAGGTATTGCCATAGTCTCATACTCAGCGTTTTGCGATAGCAATGTTTTAAATAACTGTTGTTTGGAACTTTTGGACTTACCTGAAGACGACAGCATAAACATTATTTAAACGAAGCAATAGCTTCTTCTTCTGTTTCATAGATTTCAAACATATCCATGAGTTCGACAACCTCAAAAATTTTCTTAACAGCGTTATTCATTGAACATATCTTTAATTTGCGATTTGATTCTTTTAATATACGCATAGTAGAAACAAAAATTCTTAAACCACTACTGCTCATGTATTCAACACCTGCAAGATTCAGCAGTAGATGAGAAGCGGGATCATCTTTAATTAATTTATTGATTTCCTTTTCTATATCCGCTGAAAGATGGACATCCAATCGTCCCTGTAGATAAACTACTACAATATTCCCAACCTTCTTAGTTTTCAGATTCATCATATCCTCCTGATAAAAATATTAGAAATAACATAAGTAAAGCTGCATAAAAATTCTTTTTATTATTAAAGTGAATCAATACATGTTCAATTATAAAAAGCAAGCATTTATTATAGTTATTCCAGTCCCATTTTTGCATATTTTTTTGTAATTATTAACCCAAAACCTACAAAGAGAAAAATTATCAATAAAAGGCAACCACATATTGTAAGAGGCAAATGTTTATAGGCAATACCATTTATCAAAAGAGATGGCACAGAAACTAAGGGAAATAGTATGCTATGGTAATATATCATCCCACGATATTTTAATGGATCAAATAATGGTAGCAACATACTTATGCCTACAATAGCTAATAATAAAGCAAATATCCTGGAAAAGTGATAAAGCGGAGCTATAAATGTATCGTATTTTATTAAATTATACCAGTCGGGATTTACCTCTATACCAAAAATATTAGCAAAGTATATAGGACTGAAACCATACAATAATCCAATAATGATATAAATAATGCCTGTTAAAAGAACACCTGTTTGTAAGATATTGGTAGCTTTTGATCTCATGCACCCTCCTAATTGGTTACTTTATCATTTACTTTATCATTTACTTTATCATTTTCTTTATCATTGAAATAAACATATCAGTATTTTTAAGCGATTGTTTAATCAGATCATGTGTTGATGTGACATCAGGTAACGTTAAAGAAATTAATCTATTGCAACAAAAGGTATTATCACAGGCATATAAATAACAATCAGGAAGAAAATCAACAATTTTTCTATATAATCCAGGAATCTTACTTTTTACAGAAATTGGATTATAGGGATTAGCAATAGCAATGTAACCTATATAATTTATATGCGTTCTCAGTAATGACTCGGGAATCAGGGGGTAAAGCGGAAAAGCAGAAAAATAGGCATCACCATGAATAGATATCCCTTCAAATAAGGGACTAAAAGCTAAATTAGCGGAAATAATTTTTTCAGCATCACCGGTAGAGAAAAACCTTTGCGTATTATTATGCATTAACTGTGTATAAGGAAGTATTGCATTCCATTCAATTCTTTTTATATGACTTATAGCTGAAGCAAAGTTGTGCAATGGTTTATTTTTAAACAGATACTTATCAGGAAACGCAATATCAAAGAATGTATGTAATGAATCATCAGAAAAATAATCAAACAATAATTTCTTATAATCTTCTGTTGTTTGTGTTGCCAAATAACACATCAATACTGCATAGGGTATACCATTAGCATATATAACATCAAAAAGTTTTTCTTCCCGCAATGATTCCAATACTCCGGAATAGTATAGCGTTTCATACATCCCATGGGACAATACCATCGCCCTTTTATCACTTACTATATTTTTAAATAGCTCATCATTATACATTTTATTTTTTAATACTGCCTGAAAAATCGTTTCATTTGTTTCTACTGGAATAGTTTTGAACACATAGGATGGCTGATCAATTTTTTGTATTTTTACAAAATGTTTATTAACAACATTGTAAACCTGTTGTCCCTGAGTTAAAAGAGTATCATTTACTACTTGATGATTAATGGCAGATTTTTCATTAATGACATTTATAATACTGTCTGAATTTTTCATTATCACATCGCGCAGATGGATATCACTGTTTGAACAATCAATAACGATGTATGAATATTCAAATGATAAATAAAATAATAGCGGATTTATTATATCAGGATTTATTTTTACTTTTGACCCATAGGCAATATTGGCGATGTCCATGGTTTCCGAAATTTTTTCTATACGCTGCTGAATAAATTTATAACCGGTGACATCATCGGGATTTTTTTGCGACAGCGGCGGTATAAGTGGTTTACCACACATGTCAAATACAGATATCCCTTCATATGAGGCATCCAGCAAAATTGTTCTTTTATAGTATGAGCAGGCAGTGGCAACTGATATTGCCAGTGTTGTTTTGCCACAATGTTTATCAGTACTAAAAATAGTGTATACACAGGCTTTATTTTTTAATAATGTTGTAGCAGTTTGACTGAGCGGGATTCTATAATGATCAAGTATCCTGCAATAACCGCGCAGTGCTTTAAAATTATTACAGATAAATTGATATAAATCAGTATTGGCAAACTCCAGAACAGATGCATCACTCAATGCCCTGACAACACCTGTGCTCTTTTCACAGAATGGTAACTGACCAAAATATGATGTTCGGGATAAATATATTGATTCAGATGACTTTTGTACACCAAAAACACCTTTCTCAACAATGTATATCGACTGAGCATTACAATGGAACGTACTTCCCTTTTTAACGGTATGTGGTTTAGCTAATAGCGATAAAGCTGTTAGCTCATCTGCCATTAAATGTTTGAAGATTGGCACCTGATTCAATAAAAGTATTGCTTTGTTTACCATACAATTATATTTGTTTTAATAATCGTAAAAGATCATTTTTCCCATATAACTCTATAGGCCTGGTATTTGAAAAATCAACAGCACTTTGTGTAAAATCACCTGCAGTAATAATGATAATACGTGTTGCATTCTTTTCTTTAAGCTTTTCATGCAGTTTGCGCAGCAATTTATCATTTACAACATCGGTAGTTCTAAGTATTCGTACAATTTTATTAGTACGGCGTGTATTACGCCATTTTCCTTCAGTATCCGTGGCTATGATTTCAACTTCTGTATCACTGATGATATCTACATCCATAACAGTAAGTCCCATTGATTCAGATATCTTACGGCAGGTATGCTCAAACTGTGCCAGCCCTGCAATCATAAAATCTTTAATACGATCATCCTGTCTAAATTCTGCATACGATTTAAGCTTTGCCTGTACATCACGAAACGTAGGATTGACCGCAACTATCTTTTCCCAGTTTGATATGGCTGAGTGTAAATCTCGCATTTTTTCCTGAGCTTCAGCCAGAAAATACCGCAAATTAAGCTCGGTATCGCTACCTCTTTTAGCAAATTTTAAACCACGTTCAAATTCAATCACTGCCTTTGGCAATTGCTCACGCTCTAAATAACATGTCCCTTTAGCAAGGAAACATTTAACCTTAATGTCATCGCTTTTCTGTGCTGTCTCAAATTCTTTAATTGCCCATTCATAATCGCCTAACTGTCGCAAAACCAAACCTAAAAAGTAATGAGCTTTATAATCATGTGGATCAACCTTAATGGCTTCAATAAAAGCTTGCTTTGCATCAGGATAGTTTTGCATTCTATAGTATGCCTGTCCCAAATAGTAAAATGAAGCTCCATGCTTGTTGTTATTTGCAATGCTTTTTTTAAAATACGGGATAGCTTTATCTATCTGTCCTGCATTAAAATAAATGATACCAAGTTCATAAAAAGGTTCAAAGTTTGCAGGATCCAATTTTGTTAAAAGAAGGTATTCCTTCTTTGCTTCTTCTACTGCATTTCGCGCCTTATAAATACTTGCTAAATGATTGCGTATGTTGACTTCATTAACCTTTTCATCATATCTTCCAATTTTTAAAACCTGCCGATATTCAAGAATTGCATACTGAATATTATTTTCTTTTTCATATGCTAACGCCAGCAAATAATGAGCATAATGATTACGATCATCTTTTTCAATAATATCATTTAATTTTCTGATGGCTATTTTTGTCTGCCCTGACTCAATAAGTTGCTGGATTTCTTCGAGCTTACGCGGGAAAATATAAATATTAGCAAAATAAAGAACAAATATTACCAGAATTATAATGAACAAAAATATTATAGCATACGTAATCAACATGTTTTTACTACCCAATTACCTTCATCTTAATTTTATCAGGATGCATTTTCTTTTTTGGCTCTGAGTTTTTTATTATCTTCTTCAAGCTTTTGAATCTTTTCAAATGCCTGCATCAATTCCATCCTGCTTAACTGTGATGCACTTTCACGTGCCTGAGCCGTTTCAGTTGCCAACTTTAATTCGGTTCGGGAATATTCTACAATATTTTCATACATTGATATGATTTGATAGGCATTGGCCAATTCCTGTTCATTGAGTTTTAAAACATTTTCATATGTCTGCACTATCTTCCGCAGCTCATCAATCTCTTTTGCCATAATTTCATTTTCATTTTTAAGCTTATCAATTTCTGATAACATAACCTAACCTCAAAATATTTTATGTTGTAATAGTTCAGCCCCACTATCATGCATATCGTATAGCTATAGTATCACAGCAATCACCATTTTTGCAAGAATAAATCACCACAGATAGTAAATTTTTATAAGTACTATTAAAATATATTTAAAATATATTTAAAATATATTGACAAATTTTCTGATAATTATTCCTTTAAATAAATGATAAAGTTACACTGCACAACAATCAGGGGGCGTAGCTCAGTTGGGAGAGCGCTTGAATGGCATTCAAGAGGTCAGGGGTTCGATTCCCCTCGTCTCCAAGGCGTTAATCAATACAATATACCAGCAAGCCGTCCCGCAATTTTGGTTCAAACCAGGTTGACTTGGGCGGCATTATCTCCCCCCTGTCTGATATTGTCATAAGCTCATCAATTGACGTAGGGAAAAGCGAAAAACCAATTACATAGCTGCCACTATCCACCAATTCAACCATTGTAGCAATAGCATTGGTTCCACCTACAAAGTCTATACGCATATCTTCCCGTGGATCTTTTATTCCCAGAATAGGACTAAGTATTGTATTTTGCAGGATAGAAACATCCAATGCATCAACCGCATCCAGTGGCAATTTTTTAATAAAGGTTAATGTATACCATTGATGATCATAGTACATCCGTATCTCATGCCGATTTTTCGCAATACCATTATCAGTTTTTTGAACAACAAACGAATCAGATAGAAGTCGCATAAAAGTTTCAAAATCATGATTATATAAATCTTTCACTACACGATTATACGGCAAAATATTTAACTCAGAATGAGGAAAGATAGCTGCTATGAAATAATTAAACGGTTCGCTGCCAGTATATCCCTGCTCCCGGCGTTGCAATCCAACCCTTACAGCCGAAGCTGCGCGATGATGACCATCAGCAATATAGAGGATTTGTTCATCAAAAGCTTGTTTTACCAATTGTGCGTAATCACCATCTTCAATCCTTTGAATTATGTGCCGCACACCATCATCTGCTACAAAATCATAAAGTACAGGTGATGATAATGCATGATGCATTATATTCCGTAAATCATTGCTATCCTTATAAAAAAGATACACCAGCCCTGTTTGTGCCCCAACAATGTTGATATGATTCATCCTGTCCATTTCTTTGGCTTTACGGGTAAGCTCATGTTTTTTTACTATCCCATTTATATAATCATCAATGGACACAACAGCAACAATACCCGTTTGTTTGTGACTATCAATCTGTAAGGTATAGAGATATAAATAGGGCTTATCATCCTGCACCATTATGCCGTCAGTTATAAATTTGCTTAATTTTTTTTTCCCAAGTTTATATACTTCGTCAGAATAAGGATTGGTTGACAATGGTAAATCTATCTCGGGCATTGTTACATAGAAAAAGCTACAGGGATTATTTTGAGCAATTTTTTTTGCCTGCTGTGCTGTTACAACATCATACGGAAGTGATGCAACCTTTGTAACAACATCCTTCCCCGGCCGCAATGCGGTAAATTCTTTGATAGTTGCCATGTACAAGTTCCTTAATTTTTCAAAGCGATAGTTCTTCGCCATGTATGGTAACAAGCTTTTCAATCCTGAAGCGTTTGGTCCCTGCAGGAATAATAACCGATACTTCATCGCCAACAGTTTTTTTATGTAATGCCCTGCCTATAGGCGATGACAATGATATCTTGCCTTCCGAAGCATCAACCTCATCCGGGGTAACGATAGTAAACCGGGCAACCTCATCATTATCCAGATTGCGAACAGTCACAACAGAGCCAAAGTCAACCTTTCCCTGTTCAATAGTGGATATGTCGATGCTATCAATAAGGCTGAGCTGTTTGCTTAGATATGAAATCTGTGCCTGCACAAACGATTGGCGTTCACGGGCAGCATGGTACTCAGCATTTTCCTTCAAATCCCCTTTTGATCGTGCTTCGGCAATGCGTTTAGGCAATTCTATCTTTAATTCATGCTGTAATTTTTCAATCTCTTCCTTCACTTGTTTTTTCTTATCTGCTATGTTTACTGCCATCACGTATTCCTCCGAAAATAGAAATAGTACTGCGCCATTATGAAAAAGCGTTAGCGACCAAAAAACCTATCCTTTTAACAGCGAGCTTCTTCATTTCATTCAGAATGACATACCAGCATTACCGTCATTCTGAGGGACACAGCCCCGAAGCATCTATTCGTTTATAAAGGAGTTTCTTCGCTATCGCTCAGAATAACGATAACTCTACATTTTCATCCCGTAGTTGGTAAGCTTAACAACCATGGGTAACTTATCACAAAACTACAGTTATGCGATAGTTACTCTATGTATCAGTAACTATCACCCAGCATAACGTCAAAGTGATACTGTTGCTTCTTTAATAAAAGATGTCTACAATTTTTTTATACTGCCTTTTCAACCTTTACCATTACCGGGTTTACCATATTTTTTGCTGCAATGTATTGTGACACTATCTGTATAAAAACAAATGATAACGCTAAAAAGATAATCCCCATAACTATCGCCGAAAGCTCTCTGTCGTTAAAAAATGGTAACGGGTAAAGCGTCCCTGCAACAATACCAGCAATAAGAAGCACAATGGGTATGCCGTACAATACCCCTGAAGAAAGAACAACTGCCCCTGATGGAAAAACAAAGTATACCCTGTCGCCAACCTTTGCATCAAGAGTATTGTGTATCCAGATATCCCTTCCCTGCTGGCGCATCATACACTGGCTTGAACATGTAGCACAAAGCGAAGCAGGATCAGCCGCCACACAAACAAGGTTACCTCGCACCTCTTTTACTATACCACATTCAGTATCCATCCACTAATCCTTCTTAATTATGATATATAAATGATATATACCACAAAAATAGGTGTTTATGTAAAATAATTATTTGTTACTCAGTAATAACTACCATGTGACAATACAACAACTGATTAAGCACAAACCGAAAAATGAATAAATGAAATAAATGAAATAAATGAATAGAAGAAACGCCATGTATAAATTACCAGCGCGCTTTTACCCCTGTAAAAAAATAGCATGTATCAAAGTGCTCATCAACATTCCATGCGCACCCCACTGTCCCAACTATACGTCCATATACAATATCTACTGCAAACCCATAACTGGCGGTGTTATCCCATGCTGCATATTCATCCTTATAGATGCCTGCCGAACCAAATATCTTACAATACAAAAGCTCGTATAAAGCTTCATATACCAATTGCATCCCTGCTATATGACGGGAATGAGTTGAGGTATATCGGTCAGAATATCCTAACAGATAACTATCAAACACATACTCGGCATATATCCGTTCACTGGATGTTGTATGGAAGCTATATATGTTTGGAATACAGTAGAAACGGCTGGTTATTTGTAGAGGGACAGAGCCAGCAATACGGGAGGTTATAAAAGCTTCATTGGCATATGCTGCTATACACGACAGGGTAATCATGGATTTTTCATGTGCAATAGAATGCCTCTGGTCAGTTGCCGTAATACGTAACTCCGCTCCAACATCATGCGATACATCGTTGTCAAGCTCTGAAACGCTGTAATATGCTGTCACGCCATAGATAAATGCTGAAACATCATACATGCCTGCCTCCATGATGGTACCCAATCCCAGATACGCCCTGCATTGCGTCAGGGTAAAGCTGCGGGAATAGCGCTCCCACACGCCATATTCCTCCTTAGCATCAATACCAGCATGCCAGGCAGCTTTTGAGCGATAGTTCATGTAATCAAATCCGCCCTGTTTTAAGGTTATGCGCTGGTCATCAAAAGCCATCTGCCCCTTTACCGAACAATACGCATCCTGCATGGGCATGGTCACCGTGATGGCAGGCTTTATGCCATAGATGGGCAGCATTGATATCTCAAATGAATAGATAAAATGCTCTGGTTTTGCATCAATAATGAGGCTGACATCGCTGCCATTGTTATAATTGACAACATTGACATTGATGGACTGCAGCATATATTTTTGCTTTAACTGTGCAAGGAGGTTATAGACTGTATGTTTGTTGTACACTGAGCCAAGCAATACTGTTACATCCTGTGTTAGAGCATCCAGTATATATGCATCCGTATGGATCTGAATATCAGCAATATGTGATTCAACAATATACAGAGTACATACATCATCACGAAGTTCATAGCGTGCTACATAGCTTGTGGTATATCCCTGGCTGTGGAGCCTGTTGGTAATAACTATCGCCCAGTATTCCGCTTCTTTTTGATTATTGACACCCTGATTGGTGATATCCTGAATATCAACATTAACCGTTAAACCCTCAACAATTATTGTTGCCATGCAATCAGCAGCAAATAAAAGAAAAAAGAAAAGAAAAAAAAGAACACCACTACACTGGCGCACACTATCCTCACATCGTTTTAGCTCTGACACCTTTTGGAAGCTGTAAGGTAAAGATATCAGTGGATACGTTACCATTGAGAATAATATTATAATAGCGCGTTACATTGCGTGTTGTCCCGGTATGCGTACGTGCTATAACCTCTACGGTAGCCGGGAACCATATACCCTGTATCAAGGTGTAATCGCTGTACAATTCCCTCATAACCTCAATAGACTGTGCAGTATAGGTAATCTTTTTTACCGGGTAGCCTTTATCTTTATCAATGGTTAATTCTAAGGTAACACCGGTTTTTGAATCAAACAATGTATAGCGATAGCCGCTATTAAAAAAACCATACCATACCTTCTTTTTACTTTTAACAACAATCCTTTCGTTTACGATATCACATTGCGCATACGGATGGACAGCAGGAACATTCCCCTGTGACATTGTCCATAGCTCTTTAGTTTCAGGATAATACCACAAGAGCTTCCCTCCATTGACAATAACTATCTGCCGAAAAGGCTTACTGTAGTCAATGCGCATGCAATCGTTATATGCCCGGTATCGCCCTTCATAGCGCTGAGTTTCTTTTCCTGTTTCGGCAATAACCTGCACAATGGATGCATCAATGCTTTGTACATTGAAATTATGAAAAAGTTTTTGAAGTTCATCGGTATCGGTTTGTCCCGAAAGCAATAATAAAACTACCAATACAAGATTTTTCATTGCATTATTCTCATCACCATTTTATTGTTGTACCATCATTGCTCTGACACTGTAAAGTACTCTCATGTAATTGTCAAGGTAAAGCTATGCGATATCTCAGTATACTCATTATTTTATTTTTAACCTGCACCGGTGCATTTGCACAGATCAACACTGCGGCGCAGCCATTGCAATACCCTGGTGCTACAATCAGCACCCAAACACCCTATTTTATATGGTGTGATATCTATAACACCGCCGCCAAACCATTTGTAGTTAAGCTAACACTCACTGACAGCAGGGGTCAGAGCAATGAATTTACCCTGACTCCCCTGACAGTGGATAGCATATATTGCGTTGCTACCATACCTGTTGTTCTGACCCCGGACACCTACACATACACCATACACCTGCTTTCAAACAACAAACCCGTCAATAGCCGATATTATCATCATAAACGATACCCTGTAAAAGGAAGCTTTACCATAGATGTATCCCGGCACAATGCTGTTGATACCCTCAATGCAAATGAGCTTGTGTATTATTTAAGCCAGTCGCGTTCTAATATGCTGCACAACGGCTACAATGCCATGTTCTTTTCTGCCAGCGGTATCATTTCAACATGTGCAGGCGTTGCGGTATACTATTGGACCAATTTTGGGATTGTTACAACCATTATCTCAGCAATAACCATAACCTCAGGGGTAATAGGCATATCAGCAGGAATCTATTACGGTATGCAGTACTATCACAACGAGGCTACAATCAACAAAGTCGTTACTCATGATACGGTGCCACAGCCACACCTTGCCCCTGACGCTGGCAAGCAATAGTGGGGTCAGAGCATCATAAAAAGATTGAAAAATGCCCAAAAACACTGTACACTATAGTAATAATTATCAATGCATCAATCAACATCGCAACCATGGGGTCAGAGCCTGATACGGATTCACTGTGGTGCTAAATAGTATCCTCTATAAAGTTGTAATAATGCAATGGTCCTGAAAAAATTAACACAAATCTATGCCTCTACTGATGAGTGCAAACCACTATTAGCATCCCGGGGAGCTTTTTCTATAGAAGGTATTCACCCTTCAACCTTCCCGTTTATTGTTGCAACAGCGTTTAACCATGCACCATCGCAGATAATCGCAGTTACAGCAGATTACCACGCAATGAATCAGTTTATAGCCTGCCTATCAGCATTTACCAGCGAAGAACATATATTTCCCTATCCTCCCCTTGAGGTTTTACCCTATGAGATGGTTAATCCTTCATCAGCTATCGAGCGCGACCGCATCACAGCGCTGTATCAGCTTTTATCGGGTAATCCCGTCATTGTTGTTGCAACTGTTGAATCTCTGCTCAGAGCCATCCCTCATAAAGAATTTTTTTTAAAAAAAGGCATCACCATCCATAAGGGCGAGGAATATCCCTTTGAGGTTATCCTTGAAACGCTTGCCAGCTACGGCTATGAGCGTGAAACCCGTGTTGACCGTTTTGGGCAATTTTCGGTAAAGGGAGGTATCATCGATATATTCCTGCCCAATTGCACCAATCCGGTGCGCTGTGATTTTTTTGGGGATACCTGCGAATCCATCCGCTACTTTGACCCTGTGACGCAGGTTTCGCTTACGGAAACTGATGCAATTACCATTTATCCGCGCCGTGAACTTTTGTTGTCCCCATCACAAAAAGAACAATTAAAAAAAGCCTTACAACCTGTGGGCGACAGTTCCCTTCAAAAGCAACTTGATAGCATGGAAAAACAATCCATACCGGGTATTTACGACCTGTTCCCTATCATTATTCCGGGCACCACCATACTGTCAATTGCAACACAACCAACCGTTTTTTTGTGTGACCCATCACAGCTCAAAGCAAAACTTGCAGAATTGGAACGAACATACCATCAGCTCTACATGCACAAAAAGGATATGGCAGTGTTCCCCCATGATTCACAAATTTTGCTGGGCGATAGTTACCCGGAAATTGAAAAGCAGGCGGTACGTCTTCAACCGTTTATAGCTGACTCATCCCTGGTATGGCAGTTAAAAAGCATACCATCCTTTCAGGGACGCATTGCCGATGTTCGCAGTGAATGTTCAAAGCGCATTGATGAAGGATGGCACATCATTGTCAGCACATCGTTTGAAGGACAGGCAAGAAGATTATACGACCTCTTCGGCGAGTTTCATCCTGAAGATACCTTTGATGCATTTAACCCGGATAAGCAATTTACTATTGTCATTTCAAATCTTCATGAAGGTTTTGAAATATCGGCAATAAAAACCTTGATTATTACCGACCATGAAATTTTTGGGAAATCATACCGGAAGAAAAAACATTTTAAACAAAAATATTCCCGACCAATCGATACATTTTTAGAACTATCGCCGGGAGATTACGTTGTTCATATTAACCATGGCATAGGTGTTTTTAAGGCAATTGAACGCATGAGCGCAGGTGGCGTTGAACGTGATTTTATTGTTATTGAATATGCAGATGGCGATAAGCTCTATGTATCGCTTGATCAGATCAATATGGTTCAGCGCTACGTGGGGCTTGATGGCAGGCAACCGCGCATTGATGCACTGGGGAAAAAATCAGCATGGAACAGGATAAAGCAGCGTGTGCAGGAATCAGTCGAGGAGATAGCACACGACCTGCTAAAAATTTATTCACAGCGTAAAGCGCTGAAAGGCTATCAATTTCCGCCTGATACCATATGGCAGGAGGAGTTTGAATCAAAGTTTGAATATGAAGAAACGCCGGATCAGATAACTGCCATTGAAGATGTCAAGGATGACATGGAAAAATCACAGCCTATGGACAGATTGGTTTGCGGTGACGTTGGATTTGGAAAAACAGAAGTGGCAATACGAGCAGCATTTAAGGCAGTTATGGCCGGGAAACAGGTAGCAATACTTGTTCCTACAACAGTTTTAGCAATGCAGCACTATAATACCTTTATCAAACGTTTTGCTGATTATCCGGTAACTATCGACATGCTATCACGCTTTAAAACGCAACAGCAGATAAAATCCATAAAGGAAAAAATTAAAACCGGTACAGTAGATATTGTTATTGGAACACATGCTCTGCTTGCAAAGGATGTAAGCTTCAAAAATTTAGGGCTTGTTGTCATTGACGAAGAACAGCACTTTGGGGTTAAACATAAGGAGTATCTAAAAAAATTGCGGCTGCTTGTTGATGTCATTACGCTTTCGGCTACTCCCATTCCGCGTACCCTGCATATGGCATTGGCTGGCATACGGGATTTAACAATTATTGCAACACCGCCGGAAAGCAGGCAGTCAATCGAAACACTGGTTATTGAAGACAATCCTGATATAGTTCGCATGGCCATACAAAACGAGATACAACGCAAAGGGCAGGTATTTTTTGTTCATAATCGCATCAGTACCATCTATGAGCAGGCACAGTACCTGGAAAAGCTGGTCCCCGAGGCAACGTTCTGTGTGGCACATGGCAGGATGCACGAGCATGAGCTTGAGGAGGTCATGGTAGACTTTATTAACGGCAGATACGATGTTCTGGTTTCCACATCCATCATTGAATCAGGGCTTGATATGCCCAATGTAAACACCATCATCATCAACCGTGCCGATACCATGGGACTATCGCAGCTATATCAGTTAAAAGGGAGGGTTGGCAGATCTGACAGGCAGGCGTATGCATACCTATTTTATCCAAAAAATGCACCCATAACAGAGGATGCTCAAAAGCGATTGCAGGTCATAGCTGAATATACCGACATTGGCAGCGGCTTTAAAATAGCCATGAAAGATCTGGAGATACGAGGCTCGGGCAATATCCTTGGAAGAGAGCAATCGGGCAATATCATGGATGTTGGATTTGATCTGTACTGCCAGCTTTTAGAAGATACTGTACGCAACCTTAAAGGTGAAAAGCCCGTTCATATATTCAGAACTCCTGTATATGTTAAAACTGACATCTTTATACCTGACAGCTATATTGCTGATGAAAAACAGAAGATTGAATTTTACAAGCGGTATGAAGCATGCGAAACGCTTGATGAACTCAACAAATTAACACGTGAGATGATCGACAGGTTTGGACAGCCTCCCAAAGAGGTGGTATCGCTTATAGCTATGGAAGAGGTGCGTACCCTTGCTTCCCAGCTTTATATTGATGAAATTATTGAAGATACAAAGCTCATAAAAATGCGCATTACCAGAGAATCAAAATTAGATGTTAAAAAGCTGGTTACCCTGATTCAGAAGGATAAGCGTATATCCATTGATCGTTATGATAAAGAGGTCGTTAATGTTGTTACAGGGATAATACCTCCTGAAAAAAAACTTGAGGAAATAAAAAAATTGTTGCAACTATTATCATAGTATAGTAACTATCTTACAATTAAAAATTGTGTTGAAAGGCAACCCTCCCATTGCGGAGGTATATTTTTAATTTTATATAAAACATAGAAGGATGGATACTATGAAAACAAAGTTTTTGTATTGTGCAATTGCAATTATGGTTCTGGCTATGGTTATTTCATGCGGCAACCAATACGGCGGCAAATGGATTGCAAAGATTGATGATGAAACGATAACCGACAATGAACTCAATGCATACTATTATGCACAGATGAAAAGCATCTACAATCTTCCTAAAGAAGAGATAGATAAATTGGCTCAGGATCCTGCTCAGCTTGAGCGCAACCCTATTCTTAATAAAAACAACTTTCTTGAGCAAATGATACAACAGCGCCTTGTGTATAAAAAAGCCATTGATGATGGCATATTAAAAAATGAAGAATTGCAGACTCTTTTAGATATCTCCAAGGAAGGGCTTGTAGTGCAATACTATATCCGCGAAAAGTTTAAAAATGATATATCCATTGCCCCGCAGGAGGTTGAGATGATATATAACCAGCAGCGCGCCCGTTTTAAAGGGGTACCAATTGACCAGGCTGAAATGTACATAAAGCAGCAGCTTTTTCAGCAAAAGCTCAATATGAAGATCAAAGAGCTGGTTGATACATTGCGTGATGAAAAGAAGATAGAGAAGAACATGGATTTACTGCGCAAAGAATTGAATACACAATCACCGGTGCAACAAGCGCCTCAGCAGGAGCATGTACCACAGCCTCAACAGCAAATGCAAAATCCTCCTGCAAAATAGATTGTTATAATTGCACTCATTATAGTGCTTTGTTATTGTAACTGCTGAGCGAATGTGTGATATGCAGGTAGCATGATATACGAATTATGTGAATTATAAGAAGTATAAAGCACAGTTTGGCTTTTTATTGCAAGGTAACAGTAAACTGTGCTTTATTAACCATCTTATCATTGATCATTATGAGCTCGGTTAATGATGAGGCTTTTGTTTCAAAATAAAAGAAGTTTGGCTTTGGCTGCAAAATATTATTTACTTTTTTATATTCACCTTCACGTTCATCAAGTACCCATTTTTCAACCACTATAAGATGCATATTGGATGATAGTTTAGCCTCAAAATACTTTTTCTGTGATTCAAGCCCAATGGTTGTCCTGCCAGCGTCTATCTTATCAATAAAAATTTTATAGTAGCACCGTTTATCTTCATCCGGAGTGGTAATTCCTGTATCATAAGCAATAAACCTGAAATTGACATTCACCTCGGTTGGACTGATGATTGGCTCTATAGGTGGTTCATATTTTGGCACCGTTTTACATCCTGAAGCAATAAATAACACCAAAAAAAATAAAATGAGCATCCTTCTTTTGTTCATGGTCTATCCTTTATTTCAATAGTATATAGTCCGTCATACATTTCATTCAATGGTTTAACAATGCAGTATCCTTTCATATCAACTATCTCATGCAATGTATTTGAACTACCTGCTTTCACAGTAATTGATTGTATTATATATCCCAATGAATCAGTAACAGAAAATGATATAGGTATGGTATCAGGCGCTTTAATGGAAAAATATTTTTTTTGACGCCCTTTATAGTGTAAAACATAAAAATCAATATCGTGTTTTTTTGAAATATATCCATTTATCAACGTTCCCTGCACATTGTTAGCCTGTTCTTTTGTATCATTAGGTTCACTATCAACAAGATTTCCCATTTGAACAGGAACTATCCGCAAAGCGTAGCTATTATCCATGTCAACCTGTCCGCGCTTAGCCCATACTTTAACATAAAAAGGTGCATTCAGCTTTACATTGGGATATACTTCCTTATCACCTGTCCCGTTATTATTTATAGAAGTTATTTCTTCACCTTTTTTAGTATAAACTGCAGATACTACATCAAGAGTCATTGGCGGATTTATCTCGATACGGTAAAATACATCATTGGAACTATCGCCCATATACTGATAATAGTCAATGTCATTGTCAGGATAAATCCTGCCATAAATAATTTCGGTAACCATGGGAGTTGCCGATTCCATGATATTGTTTGGTTCTATCTCGGTTTTATTATCATAATTTCGAGTTGTACAAATAAGGCTGTAGGGAACATCGTTGTTGGCATTATAATTTTTAGCTGCAACCATAATGTAGTAATTCCCTGCTACAGATAATCCAATCCCTTTTGCCATCTGACTTACACCAATACCCTGCGAGGTAGACGAAAAAAGCACAGTGCCCTGAGCATCAACAATATCAAGCAGTGCTTCAATCCCCGCAACACCCGATAGCTCCACATCACACACTACTGGAGCATCTTCGACATAAAATGTGAACCAATCCTCCTCACGGTTTGGATTAACTGCATTGGTATTTGCCTTATTAAAAGCAGGTGAATAGTAGCCCCTTACCGGGATATCTATCTGTATTGGATTTGCGGCAAGGATTGTATCATTTGGTTCTTTCTCAAAACCATCAGCAGATTCTTCAAGTATCAACAGTGTGTAAGGGTTTTCGGTATTTTTTACCGCCTGATCTTTGTCGCCATGGGAGATTGATATATAGTACCTTCCATTTTCCACATATATACCGCAAAAACGCTCAGGGGCTGACTTTCGCAAATCATCAACATATTTTAATGGCACAATACTACCTTCACTTTCCTTCCAGATAGTAAATGCACTATTCACTCCTTTCACGGCACTGACGTTAATGTCTAACAAGCATGGATTCAGTACCTCGAGACAATAAAAATCAATATCACTTTCGGTATTTATAAATCCATCAATTGGCTTACCAATTGCAATCAGGTTTGATTGGGTATAGGTATCATTGGGTTCTATCTCCATAACTTTTTCTTTTTTACATCCAATAGTCAGGAGCATAATGACAATGAGCGATAGTAGATATAATAACAATCTTTTTTCCATATTCATCTCAATTTTTAAAAAATATTTCTCTTGTATTATATGGTTTATATTGATTATGATTGTTACAATGGTTACTCATAAAGTCAAGCTACATTTTTTAATTAACTGAAATATATTAAGATTTGACATTTTCTTTGCTTTGCTACGATGTATAGAGTAATCGTATGCTATTGATAAGCAAATCCCATTTTGATAGAGGCTTGTATGAGCACAAAAACTAAACTATATATTTTTGGTAGCACCTTGCTTATTGTTATAGTACTTGGGATGTATTTTTATTTTAAGTATTTTTTCACCTATGAGCAAAAAAATATTACTCAGCGAAAGATAGAAACTATTACAGGGCAAAACTTAACCATTACAGTATTTGGTTATGATGGAAAAATCATCAAACGCTGGTATGGAGTACAAAAAATTACAACACCAGAGGATAGCCGGAACTATTCTTACTTTTATACTCGGGATGGAAAGTACGTTCAGATTCCCGGACAGGTCTGGTATATTGCTGAAGAGGAGTAACCGTGCTTGATAAAAGCATTCAATATATCAAGGGCATTGGCCCAAAACGGGCAGCACTGTTATATAATGAATTAGGGCTTGAAACCGTTGAAGATTTACTGTATTTTTTGCCAAGGAAATATATTGACCGTTCCAATACAAAAAGCATTAACAATTGTTTTGTCAATGATTTTGTTACTGTAATGGGCATTGTAAAACAGGTAAAGATATCAGGCCATAAAAAAAAATTTTTGGAGATAGTTATTGATGATGGTACTGATACTCTTTCAGGGGTATTTTTTGGAGGCATTCAGTATTTTATCAAACTTTTTGAAAAAGGTGATACGGTTTTATTTTCAGGACGAGTTGATTACTACACCAATAAGCAGATAATACATCCCGAATACGATTTTATTGGAGATAGTTCTGATACATTGCATACAGGCAGAATAGTCCCCATATATCCCTCAACCGAAAATTTAAAAACAAATGGTTTTAATTCACGGTTTTTCAGAAAGATTATTTACACAGTATTATCAGAAGCAAACCAATATATTACTGAACCTTTTGATGAGGACATGCTTAACCGTTTACAATGCATGCCGTTATCACAGGCAATTGAATGTATTCATTTTCCATCATCTATGGATGAAGCTTACAATGCACGGAAGAGGCTTGCGTTCAACGAACTTTTCTTTTTGCAATACTATCTGCATCTTTCACGACAGTATATCCGACAGACAAATAAACAAAATAAACCAATGATAAATACTGCAACATATCATGCATTTATAAAAAATCTTCCATTTCAATTAACCGGTGACCAGCTACAGGCAATAGAAGAAATTATTAATGATTTAAATGCAGATTTTCCAATGAACCGCATGTTACAGGGCGATGTTGGTTCCGGTAAAACCGTTGTTTCCCTTATTGCAAGTATAGCAGTGGTAAGCCGAGGTCAGCAGGTAGCGTTTATGGCACCAACCGAGATATTGGCACAGCAACATTATGCAACCTTTAAAAGGCTGCTACCCAATACCATCTCTGTTGCTGTACTTACTGGTTCAACATCACAGGCTGAGCGTAAATCTATTCTTAATGGTTTAAACAACAGCAGCATCGATGTAATAATTGGAACACATGCTCTTATTCAGGAAACAGTAGAATTTGCCAATTTAGGTTTTATCATTATTGATGAACAGCATAGGTTTGGTGTCAATCAGCGTGCCCAGCTAAGAACAAAAGGTGCCATCCCTGATTTACTGGTTATGACAGCAACTCCCATTCCCCGGTCACTATCGCTAACATTATACGGGGATCTTGATATTTCAATAATAAAAGAAAAGCCAGCTAATAGAATTCCCATAACAACGTTAGCATTTCCAGTATCAAAACTGGAAGCAGTATACCGCTCACTCGAAAAGTATATGGATGAGGGCAGACAGGTATACTATGTACTGCCTCTTATTGACGATTCTGAAAAATTAGATCTAAAATCAGCAACCGCTACTTTTAAACAGTTACAGAAACGATTTCCCAATAAATCCATTGCACTTCTGCATGGAAAACTTCCAAACAACGATAAAGAAAAGATTATGAGCCTCTTTAATAATCATGCACTGGATATGCTTGTCAGTACAACCGTTATTGAAGTTGGGATTGATGTTGCCAATGCTTCTATTATTGTTATTGAGCATGCAGAGCGTTTTGGATTATCTCAGCTTCATCAGCTCCGTGGACGTGTTGGGCGTGGTACATACAAATCATTTTGTATTCTGATATATCCTGACTCTATTACACCCGAAAGTATGCAACGCATAAATATTTTAACTTCTACCGATGATGGCTTTATCATTGCCGAAGAAGATCTGAAAATACGTGGCGCCGGCGAATTTATTGGAACACGCCAGCATGGAAAAGGTATAGCTTTTGAATTTGCCGACCCTATCAACGATTTTGAGCTTATAAGCATAGCACGTGAAGAAGCAAAAAAGAAAGTAGAATCATTACAAGACATACCTGCACTATTTGAAAACAGCAAACGTCTGCATACAATAAACATCCTGGAAGGAATACGAAAAAAACATATACTGGCAATGCTCTCATGAAATAACGGCAAACTACCGGGTTATATCTATGAGCCACAACAATTTTTGTATTTCTTCCCACTGCCGCAGGGGCATTGTTCATTGCGCCCAATCTGTGCACCAGTCTGCTTTTCCAGTACATGAATGATATTTTTATTATTCATCTTTTGCAATTTAAAAATTTTTGCATGTTCCTTCAACGCAATTTTGGTATCCCACATTACACGTATAAATCCGGTTAATTTTTGCAAAAATGTTGTATCCCCGGTAAAATCCTCATCAGTCCATTTTTCTTCCATACTTGTTTGTAATGACTTTAATAAATTAACATTACCTATAAACAATGAGTAAATTGTATCAACCTTCTTGTTTTTTCTCATTTCATCAATACTTCCCATTGCAAGATATTTCAAAAAGGTTTCTGCACGAAGTATTGATGATTTTACATAGGATAGATACATCTCTCGTGTTTTATCCTCATAGCAGGGTTGTTCCAGTTCACCATCATCAAAACGCTGCAACCGCAGAAGATAAAACCATAACGATTCCAGTTGATCAGCCAGAGCCTTATTATCCAGTGCTTCATCACTAAAAAAATCTTTTGCAAGCATTTTCATTGAAAAATCCCCCCCTGAAGCCTGAACACCAAGGATTGCG
The DNA here is from genome assembly GCA_029548025.1 of Spirochaetota bacterium. Next base: position 10,020 of record JAKPOE010000338.1, on the reverse strand, counting down.
GCTTTAAGGGTATAAATATCTATTGCAATAGCATTCTTATCTAAGATTTTTAAAAATTTTTCATCACCGTGATATTTTTTTATATCAAACATGGGCTCCCTATTATTTAAAAATTGTTTTATCTATAAATCGATTATATACCAGTATTTGCTTTGGGTTATATATCTGTAAAGCTTTTTGTTTTATAAATAATCGCCTATCAAGTTTTTTCAAAATTTCAGAATCCAGCGTCCCCAGATAAGAATCAATTTTTGTAACAAATTCATCAACTTCTGAATAATATTTTTTAGAAACCTGCCTTCGTATTAAATCTAATGCATTGACACTATCAAACGGTATATCCCTGTTATTAATATTATTTTCGCACCATTCCAGAGACATCTTCTTAATAAATTCATAAGGTAATAATTTCCTTATCTTTTTACCATCACGTGAACTAAAACAGTAACCCTCACCAGTAAGCTGCATATCTGCTAAAACAATGCGACATATAGTTTGAGGGCCCAAATGGTAATAAAAAAGCCATTGATCGGTATCGTCGATATGAAAATATTCAAGCATTTCCTGTAATACCGAAATACTCTTCTTATTGATGTATTCTATATATTCTTCAACAATATCATATTTTTGTCTATCAATAGTTAATTTCAATAAAGCCCTTCGTAATTCTGCTTTAATTTGCTCTTCATTCATTGATGTTCTGGAATAATAAACCATATATTCAAGATCTTCCTCTTCAACAAGCAACACATTCTCATCAACTGGAAGAATGTAGGGATCGCGCGTATTCCATGGTTTGCTGCCTTTAACTGTAAAAAAAACGTTAGCTTGTTTGGTTAATTCATTATTTTGATCATTGCGATTAAAAATTTTTTTTGATTCTACTTTATGATTATGGGGATTCAGTTTTTCGTCTTCAAACTTTTCATTTATTGTAGCATCAGATGAATCTGCCTGCAATGTTTGCAGCTCTGATTCAATTGACCTGGTATCATTTTCATCTTTGTGAATATTACCAATTATTGATGGCAATGTATAGGATTTAAATTCAGCAAATTGAATTCTGGATTTAATCTCAGCATCTGGTGCATTATAATAATGGGGAGGCAATCCTAAATGATTGGCAATTAACTCAATTAAAATATCGGTTGCCTTGCATAACTGTAAAGCTTCAACAATACTATCATTCAACTGAAATGCTAATTGCTTACCACCTTCAGAAAAATTAAATACTGATGTTTGTTTTTCTAATTCAACCCAATCCTTCTTTATCTGGCTATTAAATAATCGTAGCAATACATAGGTATCTTTAAGCACAATAAAATCCAGCCTGTTATCATCAGGAAAATCGTCAGCAAAATAAAGCGGGAAATCCTTTGTTGCTCTCCTCTTTAAATTAGTTTCATTGATCTCGTTAATACATTTATCTGATAAAATCTCAATATCTTCAATAAGTTTAAAAATAGCATAGGATGATTTTTTTAAAATTGGAACAATTTGTTCAGGAATTTCAGCTATATCCATACGCGAACGAATTGACCGAGATAATTCTATATGTCGATGGATACCGTTAACAAGACCATTTACAAAATACCTGGCAATTAATGATATTTCTTTTTTTTCAGGAGTATAAGTTATTTCTTTGTTATCTTCGGTTATTTCATCAAGTATATATTCTTCATATTTTTTACTGGCATTTACTTTTTTTGTTAAATAATCCTGTTCGGGTTCAATGTCCTGCAATATCCTGTCCAATTCATCATCAATCATGCTAACCTCAATGACATCTATGTTGGAATTATTTCTTTATCCAACAATGATTTGGATACAGTTTTTCTTTTTGCCTTTCCAATCTTTGGCTCATCTTCATCAGGTGGTTCACTATCACCGTTATGAATTAGCGGCAACGGTTCACCTTTCATTAACAGTTCAATTTCCTGTGCATTCAGTGTTTCGCGTTCAATAAGGTTTGTTGCTATGAGTTCAAATTTGTCAGCATGTTCTTCAATTAATATAATAGCTCTATCACGGCAGCTTGTAACTATTTCATGCACTTCTTTATCAATGAGCTGTGCTGTTTGCTCGCTGTAGTCTCTGTGCTGAGCTATCTCCCGTGCAAGAAAGATTTGTTCACTTTTTTTACCAAAAGCAAGGGGGCCTAACGTTTCACTCATCCCCCACTCACAAACCATCCTCCGTGCAATATCGGTGGCACGCTCTATATCATTGCTTGCTCCTGTGGTAACCTGTCCAAATTTTATCTTTTCGGCTACATGGCCGCCAAACAATATGGTTATCTGATCAAGCCAGTATCCTTTATTATGGATATGTCGTTCCTCTTTTGGCAAATGCATTGTTAATCCCAGCGCCCTGCCGCGTGGTATTACGGTAACTTTATGAATAGGGTCAGTTCCTGTCAGGATACCCAGAATAGCATGCCCGGCTTCATGGTATGCAATGACTTTTTTCTCCTCTGCTGAAATAAGCACTGATTTACGTTCTGGTCCCATCAATACCTTGTCCTTAGCATCTTCCATTTCAAGCATTGTTACACGCTTTTTATTTCTTCGCGCAGCCAGCAGTGCTGCTTCATTAACAAGATTTGCTAAATCAGCGCCGGTAAATCCCGGTGTCCCACGAGCAATAACCTTGAGGTCTACATCCTTTGCCAAAGGAATTTTGCGCGTATGAACAGCCAGTATCTTTTCCCTGCCTTTGATATCAGGTATATCCACAACAACCTGACGATCAAATCGCCCCGGACGCAGTAATGCCGGGTCAAGAACATCAGGACGGTTGGTTGCTGCAACAATAATCACACCTTCATTGGTTTCGAAGCCATCCATTTCAACCAGTAATTGATTTAATGTTTGTTCTCGTTCATCATGGCCACCACCCAACCCTGCTCCACGCAATCTGCCAACAGCATCTATCTCATCAATAAAAATGATACAGGGAGCATTGCGTTTACCCTGTTCAAAAAGATCACGAACTCGCGAAGCGCCAACACCAACAAACATCTCTACAAAATCAGAACCGCTGATGGAAAAAAATGGTACGCCTGCTTCCCCGGCAACTGCACGTGCCAGCAATGTTTTACCCGTTCCCGGAGGGCCAACCAGAAGAACGCCTTTGGGAATTTTTGCTCCAATTGTGATGAATTTTTTAGGATCTTTTAAAAATTCAATAATCTCCTGCAGTTCAACTTTTGCTTCATCGACACCTGCAACATCTGCAAAGGTTACCTTGTTCTTTGTTTCTGGTTGTAATTTTGCTCTTACCTTGCCAAAACTCATAGCTTTGTTACCGGTAGACTGTATCTGACGTATCATGAAAAACCAGATAAATCCAAAAAATAGCAACCATGGGAGGAAATTAAGTAAACCCTTCCAGAAGAAATTATCATCAACCTCTTCGCCTTTAACCTCTACCTTATTCTTGATAAGCGTTTTAATCAAATCAGGATCAGCATAGGGGATAACTGTCTCAAAGAGATACACCTTATCACCCTTGGTATAGGCGCCTTCTATTTTTTTACCGTTAACGATGCTAACCGATTTTACCTTATTTTCGTATACTTTCTTTATGAAATCACTATATTGTAGTTGCTCAACCTTCTGAGAATTTACTTCATTCATCCTGAATATTGCTATAGCCAATACAACGATAAGCAGAAGTAGAGCAACCTGTTTTGCAGCTTTGTTCATCATAATCTCCCGTAGTAATTATCACTACTGTTTAAGAAGTCATAGTATCAATTGTAGTATTCACTTACAAGATACTACAATTATGGAAATACTCAAATAAATTATTCCACCCCCTATAACTTTTCTGTATGATGTGACTATATACTTTACAGAAAAAAATATATATAGGGCATCAGATGATGTTACTTCATCGTAACGAGTGAGTGTTATTTAATCATTATGATTATACCAATAGTGAATAACAAGCATTTTTTCATGCGGCAACGGCAAAAAAGTTTGTGAAATTGCTGGTTTTTGGGAAATTATTGTATCAAACAATACCGCAGCCACACAGTTATCAACGACAATGATTGGTAGCTTTTGCTTTTGTTCAGGCGTAAGCTTATAATCAATATATAAACGCTTCAGGGTGCGCCTTCCTGCTTTTCGGAAAATCGTATCACCACTGCGTCTGTTTCTGACAACGATATCACCATATCCGGTGTAGCGCAACACTATCGTTTTACTTTCTGTGCATGGCATGGCATCCGTTGACTCCATAACCATACAGCGTACGGTTAAACCCAATTCATCAATATAAATATCTTCACCCAGCGGAATTGTATATTCATAGTTACTATCGCCCATAATGGGGTCAGAGCAAAACAGCAACACTGCACCCGATTGCTTTACCCGCCGGTAAACAAATATACCGTTACCCTCAAACAGCGTTACATTTTTTTTATCCGATACATGTGCCCTGTAAAGCGCATCCAGCATAGCCGTATCACAATACCTGTGGAGATAGTTACTGATAATGGAGGCACAGTAAAATTTGAATAAGTATTCATTGAGGGATAGAGCATCCTCAGGCACCTCAACATGATTGCCTCCCTGTTTGATACAATCAGGATAAACCTTTGCCATAAGCTGCTCTATACTTTTGACAGCACCCAGAGCCTGCTGCTGCAAATTGAGCAATGCTTTATCAAAAGTGGGGAACCTTTTTTTAACCAGAGGGATAACCTCGTGCCGTATAAAGTTTCGCAGATAGTGCGTATCATCATTGGTTAAATCATGACGGTACGATAGCTCATTACAGGTACAATATGCATAGACATCGTCTGCATGCAATGACAAAAGCGGGCGGATGATAGTATTATTGATAAGCGGTATTGCCTGTAATCCCTGCAGCCCTGTTCCCTGAAATATTCGCATAACCAATGTTTCAATCTGATCATCACAGGTGTGGGCGGTTGCAATCTTTGTGTAGCCATATTCATGTGCTACCATTTGTAAACGGGCATAGCGGTATTCACGTGCCTGCTGCTCAAAGCTTTTGCCTTTTTCTTTATGCTGGTTAAAATTATACCGTTCAACAAATGCACCAATACCATACCGTGCTGCCTGCTGTATCACAAACAGCAGGTCATCAAATGATTCATCACCACGCACTGTATGGTCAAGATGATAGATAGCAATTGTGCAATCAAGCCTTACGCGCAATACAAAAAGAATATGCAGCAATGCCATGGAATCCTTCCCGGCAGACACCGATACCAGTACCCTGTCGCCAGGGACGATAAGGTTATTGTTGACTATGAATTCATAAACTGTATTGACAATGGTTTCCATTGGTTAAAACTAACCTGCATAAAATATAATGAAATAGTGCCTCTATTGTGGTTATTGCAGTCCATTGTTGCAACGAAAAAATTTTTTCATGAATGTAAAAGTTTTTATCAATAGCACATGCCAGTTGGTCTGCATTATACAATACTATAAAAAAAGCATTGATAATTTTGCTATTGCAATTGTAATAATACCGTTTATGCAACAATATGGGGTTGTATATTTTTTTAGTAATTGTAGATAGTTGCATAGCATAATAGGAGCGCATGACAATGCGCCAAAACAACAATATCTATTTTCAGGGAGATAGCGTTATGGACAACGAAATTGCAAAGCGCATACAGCAATGGCAACAGCCACCGTTTGATAATGAAACCATCAGTGAAATTAATCAACTGGTACAACAAAACAATGAAAAAGAACTGTATGAACGCTTCTATACCAATTTAGAATTTGGTACAGGAGGGTTACGGGGTATAATTGGAGCCGGTACCAACAGGATGAATATCTATACCGTTGGTATGGCAACGCAGGGACTTGCCAATTACATTTTACAAAAAGGGAGCGCTGAACAGGGTGTTGTCATAGCCTATGACTCACGGAGGATGTCGGATGTTTTTTCAAAGGAGGCAGCCAGTATTTTAGCTGCTAACGGCATCATGGTATATCTATTCAGCGATATTACGCCAACACCCATCTGCTCGTATGCCATACGCTATTTCAAGGCAACCGCCGGTATTGTTATAACCGCAAGCCACAACCCTCCCGAATATAACGGCTATAAAGTATACTGGAACGACGGCGGTCAGGTTGTTCCTCCGCAGGATAAAGAGATCATTGATGAGGTGCAAAAAATTAATGCAATTACGCAAATTAAAAAGATGGATTTTCACAAGGCTGCTGGAAATAAATTGATACAACTGGCTGGCAATGAAATAATCAATAGCTATGCAGATAAACTTTCCGGTGTTATATTCAAATCACAGGAACTATCGCCCATCAATATTGTTTTTACGCCGCTTCATGGAACAGGCTACAACATTGTACCCATGATTTTACAAAAATTTGGATTTACCAATGTCAACGTTGTGGAAAAGCAGGCAATTCCGGATGGCAACTTCCCAACGGTTGCATCACCAAATCCCGAAGAACCTGAAGCGCTTACCATGGCAATAGCATTGGCTAAAACCATGAATGCCGATATAGTACTTGCCACCGACCCTGATGCCGACCGTATGGGTGTTGCATTCAAAGATACCAATGGCGAGTATACATTAATAAACGGCAATCAGATAGGGAGCATGCTGCTGTATTATATTTTATTACAGCGGCAGCATCACAATAGATTGCCCCGCAACAGTTTTGTGGTTAAGACCATTGTTACCACCGAACTGCAGCAGGCTATAGCTGATTACTTCCATGTATCAATGGAAAATGTTCTTACCGGTTTTAAGTGGATTGCAAAGAAGATACGGGACTATGAGCATACGCATACCTTTATCTTTGGCGGTGAAGAGAGCTATGGTTATTTACCCCTTGATTTTGTGCGCGACAAAGATGCCGTAAGCTCATGCTATTTCTTTGCAGAGATGACACACTGGCTGCATAAACAAAACAAAACGCTTAACGACTTTCTATATGAAATTTATAGCAGGTTTGGGTACTACAATGAAAAATTGGTTTCACTGACCTTGAAAGGAGTGGAAGGAATAGAAAAAATAAAAACCATCATGAAACATTTTCGCAGCAACCCTCCACAGCAGTTTGCTGGTATAAAGGTTGTATCCATCCTTGACGGCAAAGCAGGAATTGTAGACATTGCAAGCGGAGCCACTAAACCGGCCAATCTCCCACCATCGGATGTTTTGCAATATAGTCTAGAAAATAGATCAAAGGTTACCATGCGTCCATCAGGTACGGAGCCCAAGATTAAATTTTATTTTAGCTCATGCAAGCAAGCTGATGATATCAAGCAGGCATCACAGGAGGTAAATCATTGCAACGACCAATTAGCCGATGAGCTGCTGAACACCATAAAAACTATTGTGAATATAGACTAAAATTATTTTTGTTGCTTATCAACGTAAATGCTGCAGCAGTTCTTCTTCTTTTTTTTGCATCTGTTTTTTTTTGTAATATTGCTCATGGTCATAGCCCAACAGATGCAACATACCATGAACAATAAGCCGCAGCATTTCGTCATGCAGGGTAACATTATATTCTTGTGCCTGTTTTTGTGCTGTTTCAAGTGATATGATTACATCACCAAGATATTCAGGCAAACCGTCAGCAAGTGGCGTTGGCGCCTCGCGGTAGGCAAAGGAAAGCACATCAGTTGGTCCTTTTTTTTTGCGATAGTTTCTGTTAAAACGGGCAATTGATGCATCACCGGTAAGCACAAGCGTTACAGCAACATTATCAATGTGGAGATACCGTAGTATAGCCTTGATGTTTTTTTTACAGAATGTTTTTAAATATTTAGAAACTGAAATATCTTCACTTTCAATAGTAATGTTAATGGCCATGCTCTGATCGTTGCTCTAATCTATTAATTTCATCATCTGTTGGATATTCAATGCGTGAGTGAAATATTCCCTGCAATACCCGCAGTATGGAATGCTGAATCTTATTAAGCTCATTCATGGTAATATCAGCATGATCCAGATCACCTTCGTTCAAACGGTTATTGATTATTCGTTTTATCAACGATTCTAATTTTTCGATGGTTGGTTCCTGAATAGAACGTGCAGCAGCCTCAATTGCATCTGCAAGCATAACAACTGCAGTTTCCCGTGTATGCGGTTTAGGACCGGGATACTGAAAATCACTTTTCTGGATAATATCTCCACTGGCACCACTCTCCTCCAGTGCCTGATGGTAAAAATATGTCATTACTGTTTGTCCATGATGTTCACGGATAAAATCTATTACCATCTCGGGTAGATTATTTTTGCGCGCCAGCTCAACTCCCTTCTCAACATGAGAGATGATCAATTTACAATACTCAAGGGCAGATAACTTTTTAGCGCGCGGATCGGTAACCTTATTTTCAATATAAAAGTTTGCATCCTGAATTTTACCTATATCATGGTAATATCCTCCAACCCTGGCAAGCAACGCATTGGCTCCAATCTCCTTACATGCGGATTCAGCAAGCGTTGCAACCATGATTGAATGGTTGTATGTTCCCGGAGCTTTTATAAGCATCTCCCTGAAAATAGGTGCATTAAGATCGGATAGTTCCAGCAATTTAAATTTTGTTGTTAAACCAAAAAGGTTTTCATAGATTGGGAATACTCCAAAAACAACTATCGCATTGATAATTCCTGAAACAAACGCAAGCCCTATATTATTAAGAATCATAGCAAATGATAATTCATTCATTAAACCAACTGAAACAACAATCACCGAGTTAATAAGTCCTAAAGTAAATCCTCCCCGTAAAAAGTCTGATCGCCGTTCTACATCACCTACAACAAACACTCCTGAAAGTGCCGAACTGAAAGCCAGCAGTAATGATGTAAAATCACCTTTTGTGATAATTGCTACAAAGAATACAATATACATCCCAATTAACATGGCAATATGGATATTGTACATTATAGCCAATATCATTGTTATCAGTGGTATTGGCAAAAGAAGAGGAAAGAAAAGCCCTTCAAACATTCTACCCTGCCATCGTGCCATAAAAAAAGTAATAATGATAAATGCCATGACAAGGGTAAACACAATCAATGGCATCTTATTGTCAACAACCAGATTGGTATAATAGGTAATTAAAAAATAGCCAAAAATGATCAGAAAACCCAATTGGGTAAGAAGTAATCCCAGTACAAAGCTGAAACCTGAAAACCTGGAATTTTTATTGATAATATCAATTTTTTTCAAAACATCTTCAGTGATTGTATCCCCTTCACGCGCAATTGATTGTCCTTTCTTAATTACACGCATCACCGGTTTTACCGATTGAATGGCATCGGTTATTCTTTTCTTTGTTTCTTCTTCATTATAAAAAAGGTTAGGTTGTAACAAACTCATAACAACCGAACTGATAGCATAGACGACCTCATTTGAGGGCTGATTACATACTTCTTTACATATTACCGGTACTAATGTTTTAATTTTGTTGATGTCATACAGAGCATCAATACTGACCTGCTTTTCCTTTAATTCTGAAGTATTGCCAATAACCCGTATGACTATAAAATTTGATTTGAGCTTAAGCGGATTTGTATACTGCTTTTCAAGAATTCCATTATTGTAAACCTGTAAAATAACTTTATTTACATCTCTATGTAAAAGCTGCTCATCATATTGCAATAGCCCAATTAATACCTTATCTGAATACTGGAGATAATCAGGCAGCATGGTTCTGAGCAATAAAACCTGCTCAAAAGGATTGGTATCCGGCATCTGCTGCTTAACCTTAATGACAGCTTCACACAATATATTGCATATCTTAAGCTTATCCTCTACAATTGATTCGTTGAGATCAAATACCGCAGGCATGGATTCCGCTATACGGCTTTTTTCTATTTCCGTTTCTAAAGCAACCGGGTATTCAATATTCATTGGTGCACGGATATCCTCACGTGCTATATCACCAGCCTCATAATTGTAGGTAGCACCTGTTCTATTGATGGTAAGAAGCGCAGTAGCGGATACAATAACTACAATAGTATATATAAACGAAAGCCGTATA